>JBAYWC010000053.1:0-18174 GCA_041674265.1 Terrimicrobiaceae bacterium | reverse complement strand
CAGGATGGGGGCCGACTTCAAGAAACGATGTCAGGCCATCCTCCATCAGCGCCTGGATGGCCTGGGCGAAATGCACGGGTTGGCGGACATTCCCCCACCAATATTGCGCATCCCATTTTTCATTGGGAACCCGCTTGCCAAAAGCGGTCGAATAGAGGGGAAGGGTGGAAGAGCGGGGGGCGAGGCCGGCCAGAGAGCCCAGCAACTCGTCCTTCAGCGGATCCATCTGCGGGCTGTGGTAGGCGACCTCGACGCGCAGGAACTTCTGGAAAATTTCCCGCTTCTCCAACTCGGCGGCAACCGCCCGGAGCTGATCGGCGTCCCCGGACAGGGTCACGGCATGGAAGCTGTTCACCGCGGCGATCGAGACGCCGGCGGAATTTTCGATCCACTTCCGGGCTTCCGCCTCGGGCAATCCCACGGCGAGCATGGCACCCCGGCCGGCCACCGTTTGCTGGAGGCGGCTGCGGTGGTAGCTCACGCGGGTGGCGTCCTCGAGAGAATAGACCCCGGCCACATAGGCGGAAACCACCTCGCCCACACTGTGTCCCACGACGGCGGACGGCCGGATGCCAAAAGACTCCCACAGGCGGGTCAGGGCGATCTGGAGGGCGAAATTCGCGGGCTGCGCGACCTCGGTGCGTTCCATGCGGGAGAGCGGCTCATCGGCCAGCATTGCCTCCCGCAACGACCAGCCGGAGAGCTTGAGAAAGATGCCGTCGATTTCTTTCACGGTCTCGGCCACAATCGGTTCATCCCGGAGAAGTTCCCGGCCCATGCCCCACCATTGCGGGCCCATTCCCGTGTAAACGAAGACGAGGCCGGACGTGCTTTCGACCGGTTGCGCTCCCACCGCGATTCCCTCGTGCGGCTGGCCTGTGGAGGTCGCAATGAGCTGTGCCCGCAGGTCTCCGGTATTTTCCGCAACCGCCGCACACCGGTATTCCAAGTGGCTGCGCCGGAAAGCCGCCGTGTGGGCGAAATCCGAAAATGAGCCCTGCAGCCCCTGTCCGAGCTGGAACGCAAACTTGCCCGCGAGATCGCGCAGGGCGGTTTCGGATCGCGCGGAGAAGGGGATGACCCGCAAACCGGTGGCCGCGTCCCCGGCGTCCACCGGGACCTTGGGTGGCGCGGACTCCAGGATGATGTGGGCATTCGTTCCTCCGTAACCGAAGGCGTTCACGCCGGCGAAAAGCGTCGGTTTTTCCGCTGGCGAAAGGAGGGCCGTGTTTTCCGCGACGACCTGGATGCAATACTCGTCGAAAGGAATCTTCGGATTCGGGTGCTCGAAATGCAGGTTTTTCGGAACCTGGCGGTTCTTCAGCACACAGATCGCCTTGAGCATTCCCGCAACGCCCGCCGCCGCTTCGAGGTGGCCAACGTTTGTCTTGACCGAACCGACGAGTAGCTTTCTTGTGCGCCCGGCGGCGAAATGCCTGTTGAGGGCGCCCGCTTCCGCCGGATCCCCTGCCTGCGTGCCCGTTCCGTGCGCCTCGACGTAGTCCACATCGGCGGGGGCGACTCCCGCCCTGCGATAAACCTCGCTCACAAGCTCTTCCTGCGCCGGGCCGCTGGGAAGGGAAATCCCGTCCGTGTGCCCATCCTGGTTGACTCCCGTGCCCCGGATCACCGCATGGATGGGATCTCCGTCCGCAAGGGCTTTCCCCAAGGCCTTGATAAGAAAGACACCGGCGCCTTCGCCGCGGGCGTATCCGGCGGCCGTTTCGTCAAACGTGTGGCATTCGCCATGATGCGAGAGAAAGTGCCCCTTGCTCATCATGATCGGGTTGTCCGGGCACGTCATCACATTCGCCCCCCCGGCGAGGGCCAGTTCCGACTCGCCGAGGCGCAGGCTCTGGCAGGCATAGTGGATGGCCACCAGCGAAGAGGAACAGGCCGTGTCCATCGTGAGGCTCGGACCCCGCAGATTGAAAACATGGGAAATGCGGTTGGACAGCACGGTCATGGTCGCGCCGGCCGGCGAATTCGCATTCAGCAGATGGCGGCTCCACGGCCGCATCTGCAGGATGAGGTGGTCGAGGCAGAAGCCGCCGATGAAAACCCCGGTCCGGGATCCCGACATCCGCTCCACGGGAATCCCGGCATCCTCGAAAGCCTCCCATGTCACTTCCAAAAGCAGGCGTTGCTGCGGGTCCATGCAGGCCGCCTCGCGCGGCGAAATACCGAACGCAAGCGGATCGAAAAGTTTCACGTCCGTATCCAGCATCCCGAATTTCGGCGCATACGTTTTTCCCGGACGTTTCTGGTCCTCGTCGAAGAACTGCCGCCAGTCCCAGCGGTCTTTGCGGACGGGCTTCAGCGCATTTCCGCCACGAAGCAGGAATTTCCAAAACGCTTCCAACGAGTTCGCTGCCGGCGGCATCCGGCACCCGATGCCGATGATTGCGTACTTTTCGTGATCCAAAGAATCCGTGTGCACGCGCTTGTGAATATCAAATATTCCGGAAGGTGCGAGACGAGAATTGGCGTGGCGACTTGATTTGCCCGAGATTTTTTTCGGCGGACATTTACAAGCGCCGGTTGCCCTCTACGAATAGCGGCATGTCTTCCGTTCTGTTATCCGCAAAGGACCTCAAACTCGCCTACGGCAACCAAATTTTGCTGGACGGCGTCTCGCTGACCGTGGCACCGGGGGAAAAAGTCGGCCTTGTCGGACGCAACGGCTGCGGGAAGACCAGCCTTTTCAAAATCCTGGCCAAAGATTCGGAGCCGGATTCCGGGGAGATCTCCCTGCGGCGGGGGGTGCGCATCGGGTATCTGCCGCAGGAATTCGAGTTGGATGGCACGATGTCGGTGCTGGAAAACATCGAGGCCGGCGCGGCGGATCTCGTCGGCTGGATGCGCCGATACGAGGCGGGAGAAGGCAGCGATGCCGAACTCTCCGATCTGCTCGAGCTCATCCAGCATGCGGACGGCTGGAACCTTCAGACAAGGATCCGGGCGGAAGCCGGCTCGCTGGCCGCTCCCCCGCTGGATGCGCTGGTCGGGCCGCTTTCGGGCGGGGAGAAACGCCGCGTGGCCCTCTGCAGGGCATTGGCCTCCCAGCCGGATCTGCTTCTCCTCGACGAGCCGACGAACCACCTGGATTCCGAAACCATCCGCTGGCTGGAAGACTTCCTGCGGGAATTCCCGGGCGCCCTGATTTTCGTCACCCACGACCGGTATTTTTTGGAAACGATCGCCACGCGGATCATCGAGATCTCGGACGGGCGGGCGTTTTCGCACCCGGGAAATTACACCGCATTTCTCGAGGCAAAAGCCCTCCGCCGGCAGATCGCCGAGCAATCGGAGCGCCGGCGGCAGCGCTTTCTGCGGGCGGAGTTGGAATACGTGCGGGCGGGAGTCCGGGCGCAAAGGTCGAAATCCAAGCACCGGCTGGATTCGTTCTATCAAATCGCGGGCATGGAGGCCCCACCCGAGGAACGCGAGATGGATCTGCTCATCCCTCCGGCACCGGAAATCGGGAATACCGCCGTCGAACTGGCCGGCGCAGGCGCGCGGGCCGGCGGGACCGGACGCTGGCTCTTCAGGAACATGAATCTGTCGCTCAGGGCCGGCCAATGCACGGGAGTTGTCGGACGAAACGGCGTCGGAAAAACGACGCTTCTCCGGGTGTGCCTGGGCGAACTGGAACCATCCGAGGGTACGGCCACCGTGGGAAAACGGGTCGTCTTCAATTACATCGACCAATCGCGGATGCAGTTGGAGGGCAAGGGAACCGTCATGGACGAGGTTTCCGACTCCGGAGAGATGGTCGCCTTCGGCAATCAGACCCTCACCGCCCGTGCCTATCTGCGGAGATTCCTGTTCGATGAATCCCGCGTGAAAGAACGTGTGGACAAGCTCTCCGGCGGCGAGCGCGCCCGCCTCCTGCTCGCGAAAGTCCTCCGTCGCGGCGGCAATGTCATCATTCTGGACGAGCCGACAAACGACCTCGATCTCGCCAGCCTGCGCATGCTCGAGGAGGCGCTCGCGGATTTTGACGGAACCGTCCTCGTCGTGAGCCACGACAGGTATTTCCTCGACCGGATTTGTGACCAGATCGTGGCGTTTGAGGAAGGCGGGGTCTTTGTCCAGCCCGGCAATTTTTCCTATTATCTGGAGAAAAAAAAGGAACGCGCCAAGTCGGCCCAGTCATCCCTGAAGGCCTTCTCGTCTTCCCCGCAACCACTGCCAAAATCCGCCCCAAAGGCCAAGCGGCTGAACTACAAAGAACAGCAGGAGCTGGACAGTATGGAAGACACGATCCTTGCCACGGAAAGCACCGTCCGGGAAATGGAATCCACCTTGAACGATCCCGCGTTTTTTGTGTCCCGCGCCGCGGAAGCACCGGATCTGGTAAAAAAACTTGCTGCTACAAAGAGCGAGGTTGCACGCCTTTACGAACGCTGGGAGGAACTCGCCAAGAGAATTTGAACATTCCCATCCAACCGTGCGTCTAAGCACGTAACAATTGGTATGAAAAACTATTATCGCAAAATCAACCGCAGCCACTACTCGTTGGGTGATCTTGTTTCCATCGTCGGTTCCTGTGCGCGCGACAGCAAGGAAACCCTCGCGGCCCTTGTCGATCTCTTTGAAAGCGGACGGGTCCGGGTCAAGAACCACGGCCAACTGAAACGGGTCAAAGTTGCGGTCGCCAGATAAACGGCAAACGGCATTTCCTGTAGAAAGTCCTCCCTCCCGCCGGATCGCTTGATTCAGCCGGCGCTTTTGTCTTGGGCAGGATGAGTTGAACTCCGCCAATAATCCTCTCGCGCCGAGGTGCTTTGAACGGTTATACCGTCCCCCCATGCAGTGGATTGCCCCGTCAGAGAAAGACCACGACAACGCAGCACTGGAAAAGCGCCTCTGGGATGCAGCAAACCAACTCTGGGCCGGGGCGGGGCTCAAACAGTCCGAATACTCCGAGCCGGTCCTCGGCCTGATCTTCCTCCGGTTCGCCGAAGTCCGCTTTTCCGCCCAGCGGGCGAAATTGGAACTCCCCTCTACCTCTGGGAGAGGGGCCGGGGGTGAGGGTGCCGCCGGGACTTCACGCCGCGCTTCGCGGCTAGACAATCCGGCGGCTTACCATGCTGACGGCATCCTCTACCTTCCGGCAGCGTCCCGGTTTGACCACCTGCTGAATCTCCCCGAGGGGACGAACATCGGCCAGACCGTCAATGACGCCATGCGGGCCATCGAACGGGACAATCCGCACATGGCGGGGGTTCTCCCCAAGGGCTACCAGATTTTCGATTCGCGTCTGCTCGCCGAACTGATCAAGACGGTTTCCACCATTCCTGCCACGTTGGAGGGGGATTCCTTCGGGAAAATCTACGAGTATTTCCTCGGGACGTTCGCCATGAGCGAGGGGCAGAAGGGCGGCGAGTTTTACACGCCCCCGAGCATCGTCAGCCTGCTGGTGGAAGTCCTTTCCCCTTTTCACGGACGTATCCTCGACCTGGCCTGCGGCTCCGGCGGCATGTTCGTCCAAAGTGCCCGATTCGTCAGTGCCCACCGGAAAAACCCGGCCAGCGAACTTTCGATTCACGGGCAGGAACGTGTGGACGCCACCGTGCGGCTGGCGCGGATGAACCTCGCCGTCCACGGACTCGAAGGCGAAATCAAACAGGGGAATGCCTACTACGAAGACCTTCACAACGCGGTCGGACGGTTCGACTACCTGCTCGACAATCCCCCGTTCAACGTCAGCGCGGTGGACAAGGAACGCCTCGCCTCCGATGTCGGCCCCGGTCGCCGGTTCCCGTTCGGTCTCCCTCGCACGGATAATGCCAATTACCTCTGGATTCAGCTTTTCTACTCCTCCCTGGCCCCGAACGGTCGCGCCGGGTTCGTCATGGCGAATTCCGCCTCCGACGCCCGGTCATCCGAGCAGGAAATCCGCCGCCAGCTCATCGAAGCCCGTGCCGTGGATGTCATGGTTGCGGTTGGGCCAAATATGTTTTATACGGTAACGCTGCCATGCACTTTGTGGTTCATGGACAAGGGGAAAGCGAAGCTTTCGCCTTGTCCCCCCTCACCCCGGCCCTCTCCCAGGGGTAGAGGGGGTTTTCAGTTTGCTGGGTTGGTGGAGAAGGCCAGGGAACTACGCAAGGGACAGACCCCGGCGGAAGAGGCGCTCTGGGAGATCATCAGGAATCGACAATTGTGCGATCTGAAATTCCGCCGCCAGCACCAAGTTGGGGACTACATCGTTGATTTCTTCTGTGCGGAACACGGGTTGATCGTTGAGCTTGACGGTTCGGTCCATGACACACCGGAGCGCAAGAAGATAGATGCCAAGCGCGATGCCTACCTCCGATCACTCGGTCACACCGTCCTGCGTTTTTCTAACGCGCGAGTGTTCGATGACACCGAAAACCTCCTAGCCGAAATCACCCACTCTTTCCCCTCTACCTCTGGGAGAGGGGCCGGGGGTGAGGGTGACGCGCCTGACCGAGCGAACACAGTTCTCTTTATAGATGCGCGTCATGTTTACCGGCAGGTGGACCGGGCGCACCGGGAATGGACGCCCGCGCAGATCGGCTTCATGGCGAACGTTGTTCGTTTATATCGTGGAGAAGAATTGGACTACACCCTCGGCGGCAAAGGTGCCCAAGCCAAGATTCAGGAAATCTTCGGTAATCCATCATCCAAAATTCAAAATCCAACATTCCGCGATGTCCCCGGTCTCTGCAAAGCAGCCAGCATTCAGGACATCGCGGCGCAAGGCTGGTCGCTCAACCCCGGTCGTTACGTGGGGGTGGCTGCCGGTGAAGCCGTGAGCGACGAGGATTTCAAGGAACAACTCGAAACGATGAACGAGGAACTCGAATCCCTCAACACCCAGGCCCGCAACCTGGAAACTACAATTGCGCAGAACGTCGCCGAAATTCTCGAAACATGAAGACGCAATTGACAAATCTCCCTTCTACCACTGGGAGAAGGGCCGGGGTTGAGGGTGCGGCATTGCCGCATGAACAAACCATCGCGGGCAACGTGGCGGAGATTCTGGAAGCATGAGCGAAAAACCAGAACCATCCCCCGCTTCAGGCTCCTCTCCCCTTGGGAGAGGCGGGGGTGAGGGTGCGGCGCAGCCGCATGGCCAGTTCCTCGTCTATCCCACTGAAGACGGACGGGTGAAGATCAATGTCCGGCTGGAAAACGAAACTGTCTGGCTCACCCAGCAGCAGATGGCCGACCTGTTCCAGACCACCAAGCAGAATATCAGCCTTCATTTTCAGAATATCTTTGAGGACAGGGAGTTGGAACGAACGGCAACCGTCAAGGAATCCTTGACAGTTCAAACGGAAGGCAACCGCGCGGTCCAGCGGCGAGTGGAATTCTACAACCTCGACGCCATCATCTCCGTCGGCTACCGGGTCAAAAGCGCCGTGGCCACCCGGTTCCGCATCTGGGCCACACAGCAACTCCGCGAGTTCATCGTCAAGGGCTTCCTGCTCGACGACGAACGCCTCAAAAACCCCGACCAGCCGTTCAACTACTTCGACGAACTTCTCCGCCGGATCCAGGACATCCGCACGTCCGAGCGGCGGTTTTACCAGAAGATCACCGACATCTACGCCACCAGCATCGACTACGATCCCACCCAGCCGGAAAGCATCGAATTCTTCCAGACCGTGCAGAACAAAATGCACTGGGCGATCACCGGCCGGACGGCGGCCGAAATCATCCGGGACCGCGCCGACAGCACCAAGCCCAACATGGGCCTCACCAACTGGCGCGGCGCGAAAGTCCGCAAGGAGGACGTCGCGATCGCCAAAAACTACCTGAGCGAACCTGAACTCGCCGCCCTGAACAACCTCGTCGAGCAATACCTCGTCTTCGCCGAAGGCCAGGCCATGCGCCGCGTGCCCATGCACATGCGCGATTGGATCACCAAACTCCACGGCTTTCTCACCATTAACGACCGCGATATCCTCACCCACGCCGACAAAATCTCCCACCAGATGGCCAAGGATCTCGCCGAGTCGGAATATGAAATTTTCCACCGCCAACGGATTGCCCTCGCCGATGCCGCGGAAGGGGATTTTGAAAAGGCGGTCAAACAGTTGCCGCCGCCGCCCAAGCCGAAAAAAAAGGGAGGGAAGAAATGAAGCGGGGCGGAGATTATGGAGGCGTGAGGATGGCGAAGGCAGAATGGAAACCCGCCAAGCTGGACGAACTCGGGTTCGTTGGCTGCGGCAAGTCGCGATACCGTCCACGCAGTGTGGCCATTCTTTACGGGAGGAGCTGTCGGTTGCGCAGGAAGGCATCAAAAGGAAAGGCGGTTGTCCGTTTTCCGGCACATGCCGCAGTCTGCGTGGTCCACTTGAAGTCCCATCGAAATCCTCTCGCCCATTTTCAGATGAGCGGCTATACCGTCCCCCCATGCAGTGGATTGCCCCCTCAGAGAAAGACGCCGACAACGCAGTACTGGAAAAACGCCTCTGGGACGCGGCAAACCAACTCTGGGCCGGGGCGGGGCTCAAACAATCCGAATACTCCGAGCCGGTTCTCGGCCTGATCTTCCTCCGTTTCGCCGAAGTCCGCTTCTCCGCCCAGCGGAAAAAATTGGAACTCCCCACCACCGGCTCCTTTCCCACAGGGAGAGGCAAGGGTGAGAGTGCGCAGCTTGGGAGAGGGGCTGATTCCTGCTACCACCACGCCGCCATCGCGATTGGAAACTCTTGGGCCATTGCTGGCACATCATGTCGGCGAAAGAGGCGAAATAGTAAAAATATATGGCATTGTTCGCCATAAGTGGCGACATAATGAAACTCGTCCTTAGTGGCGAATAAACTTGATATATTGCATTAACTCGCCATATGTGACGCATTATGAGATTTTCCCCACAACTGACCGATGAGGCCGTGCTCAAAGAATTGGGCGGCCGTCTGGCCGGCGCACGCATTGAGCGTAACCTGACGCAGGCGGCGCTGGCGGAACAGGCGGGAGTGTCCAAGCGGACCGTCGAGCGTCTGGAATCGGGGGAAGTGGCGACACGGCTCTCGGGTTTTCTGCGGGTCTGTCGTGCGTTCGGTTTTTTGGAGCGATTCGAGATGCTGCTGCCGGAGCCGGTGCCCGGCCCGATGGCGCAATTAAAACAGGCGGGCCGGAAGCGCCAGCGGGCGACAGGCAAAAAAATAACTGCACCGGGCGGGTCGAAAAAATGGACGTGGGGTGAGCCGGCATGATCGCGAAGGTGCAGCTCTGGGGCCGGACGATTGGCGCAGTATCGCTCGACGAGGGGCGCGACGTGGCGGCGTTTCAATACGACGCCGAGTTTGCGCGCAGCGGAATCGAGCTTTCACCGCTGACGATGCCACTGAGCGAGAAGGTATATGAATTTCCCGCGCTACCGCGGAACACCTTTCACGGATTGCCAGGATTGTTGGCCGACTCGCTGCCGGACAAATTCGGCAATGCGCTGATCGATGCGTGGCTCGCAACGCAGGGCCGCACACCGGAGAGTTTTGGTGCGGTGGAGCGGCTCTGCTACACGGGCACGCGCGGCATGGGGGCGCTGGAGTTTGCGCCGGGCCTGGGGCCGAAGCCGCGCAAGGCGGCGAAGATCGAGATCGACGCACTGGTGCGGCTCGCTGGCGAGGTCCTGACGCACCGCAGCAATCTGCAGGGACATTTTCACGAGGCCGGGAAAGCAAAGGCGTTGCGCGAGATCCTGCAGGTGGGCACGTCTGCGGGTGGCGCGCGGGCCAAGGCGTTGATCGCATGGAATCCCTCGACGAACGAGGTGCGCTCCGGGCAGATTGCGGCGGGCGAGGGCTACGAATACTGGCTGCTGAAATTCGATGGGGTCGCGGGCAACAAGGACAAGGAGATGGAAGACCTCAAGGGATATGGCGCCATCGAGTATGCTTATTCCCTGATGGCGAAAGCGGCGGGCCTCTCGATGAGCGAGTGCCGGCTGCTGGAGGAAAATGGCCGGAGACATTTTATGACGCGCCGTTTTGATCGCCTGCCGGGTGGCGCGAAGCTGCACATGCAGTCGCTCTGCGCGCTGGCGCATTTTGATTTCAACCAGGCCGGAGCCTATGCCTACGAGCAGGCGCTGTTGACGATCCGCCAGTTGAAGCTGCCGATGGCTGCGGTGGAGGAGCAGTTCCGGCGGATGGTTTTCAACATCGTGGCGCGGAATCAGGACGACCATGTGAAGAACATCGCGTTCCTCATGAACCAGCAGGGCGAGTGGTCGCTCGCGCCGGCCTTCGACGTGACCTACAGCTACAATCCGTCCGGCTCGTGGACGGCCACGCACCAGATGACGATGAACGGAAAGCGCGATGGTTTTGCACAGGAAGATTTCGAGGCGTGCGCGAAGGCAGCCGTGATGAAACGTGGCCGCGCCGCGACGATCATCAAGGAAGTGCAGGCGGCGGTGCGGCGCTGGCCGGAGTTTGCCGCCGAGGCGCAGCTCTCGGACGAATGGCGGAACAAGATCCAAAAGACCCACCGGCTGACACTCCCGGAAAAATGACTGCCGAAATTACCCAAGCCCATGTCGAAAGCGAATTCGAAATATACCGCATTGTGCAGGACCGGCTGTTTGAGTCAGACTTCGACCGGATGATCAAGAGAATGCCCGAGAGCGGAGGCCCCCCATGAGCCGGAAAGCAGCCGCCAAAACGAACGCCTCCACCGCCATGCGCGACAGCGCAATCCTTCCAAGCGAAGCCTTCACGCGGAGCCTGAGCGAAGCGAAGGATAACCGATGGCTCGCCATCCGCGGCATCGAGGCGGACATCGGCAAGGAACACGCCGCCACCTTCCGCCACGTCCAGCATCCCGACCTCCGCGCCGACACCGCGACGCGCGTGAGCGCGAAACCCAGACCGCGAAGCCACTCGGCGGGTCTTTTGCGAAGCGAAAGACAACTCCTCGCCAACCCGCCCTTCAACGACTCCGACACTGCCCTGCGCGATAGCGCATTCCTTCAAAGCGAAGCCAAAATGCAGGTCGTTAGCGAAGCGAAGGACAATTTCCGCAAGGACGACGACGTGCGCTGGCAGTTCGGCGTCCCGCCCAAGGACAACGCCAACTTCGCCTGGGTGCAGCACTTCATCCACCACCTCGCCCCGCAGGGCATGGCCGCTTAGCTTCAACGAGGAGAATTTCCAATGCACAAGCTCGCACACATCTCGATATCGAACTTCCGCTCCTGCAAAAATGTTGCCCTGCCGTTGGGCGACTTCACCCCGGTGGTCGGCTACAACAACGCGGGGAAGTCCAACATCCTCACTGCGATCGAGTGGCTTATCGATCCATCCGCTCTAGCCGCCGGGGATTTCTTTGATTCAAACTCAGCGCTCGTGGTTGAGGGAACAGTGACCGGAGTAACTGAAGAACTCATTGGGAAAATGCCCCCCAACCAACAGGGCCAAATTAAACCATACATTTCCAACGAGAGTCTCCGCTTCCGCCGCATGCTCGCCAAACCCGGCGCAGTTGCGACGATAAAACTGGAGGTCCGTGACCCGGCGGTTAAGGAAGAAAATGATGAGAAGGCGTGGGTGACTAACCCCTCAGGCATCCCACAGGCATTGAAGGCACTCTTTCCAGAATCCATCCGCGTTCATGCTATGCAGGACGCCGCAGACGATGTCGCAAAACAGACGAAGGGAAACACAATTGGAAAGCTGATCGCTGATGTAATCGAGCCGGTTCGTAAACAACATGAAGGCGAACTTCGTGACGCGTTGAAAGGTATCGCGGACAAATTCTCCGCCGACGGAGCCGACAGAGCCGAGCAATTAAAAGCATTTGACGTTGGGGCGACGGCAAGCCTGAGCGACCTCTTTCCGGGGTTGGAACTCAAGCTTGATGTCCCCTTGCCCGAGATTCCGGACATTTTTAAGAATGGAACCGTGCGGGTTATTGAGGCGCAGGGCGGGAACACTTCCTCCCGCACGTTCGCGGCGGTGGGTCATGGCGCTCAGCGTTGCATTCAGTTGGCTCTGATTCGCTATCTTGCTGAGAAGAAGTCCGATGGGGAGGAGGCGAAACGGAAGTTACTGCTGATAGACGAACCTGAACTCTACCTGCACCCACAAGGCATCGAACAGGTGCGGCAGGCTCTAAAGACACTAGCTGCAGGTCGCTACCAAGTCATCTTCAGCACTCACTCGCCAATGATGTTACATCGCGACCATGCTCCGCATGCCGTGATGGTGCGGAAACCGGACCATGCGACCGGAACCGTCGCCCGCAAACCCCTTGCAAAGGCGGTCGAGGAATCGATCAAAGACGCTGGCCATGCAGCGCGCGTGGTATTTGAACTGGGTAATGCTGCCCAAGTCTTCTTCTCCGACCGCGTCCTTTTGAACGAGGGAAAGACGGAGCAGGCACTACTCCCATTGTTTTACGAGTCGCACTTTGGGCGAACGCCCCGTGCCGACCGAACCGGCCTTGTTCCGATGAACGGCAGTGGAAACTTTCACAATGCGTTCGCCGTCCTCAAGGCGATGGAGATTAACGGAAGGATTGTCGCCGATTTGGATTATGCGTTTGGTAATGCCAAGCAGATTTCCGGAGACGCTGACGCACCGGATTTGAATACGGTGAAAGTGATTCTCGCCCGTCTGCAGCCCATTCATGGTTTTCCGCTCGATGGCGGCTTGCCGACGAAAGACAAAACCGGAGTCTGGACCGCCGCGAAAGTTTGGCGGCTCTTTTCGGAGGACCCGGACGGTGCAAAGGTCGCTTCAGAACAGCATGAAAAGCTCAAGCTTCATGGAATCTGGATTTGGAAGGTCGGCACCATCGAGGACGTCCTCGGAATCGCTGAGAAGGGAGAGGAAATTATCCAACAACTGGAGCAGGAGTTGCCAAAGCTCAATGCCTCCGGTTTGAAGGAGAAATATCCCCAAATCTCCAGCTTTCTTGATTGGCTCGCAAACTGACAACTCTTATGCCTTCATTCAAATCAGACAGTAGCTTCTTTCACAAGATCGCCATGGGCGCGATAGGCTCTCGTGAAGTTCGGCGTGACCTTGCGCAGCGCAATCACCAGGTTGTTGAGTTGGAGCGCGGAAGTCTTGACGCGAAAATCTGGAAGGACGTGAAGAGGAAAAGGGTAAGGATACCCGACTTGCTTTGCACCTGCTGCGGCCAGCGAATCGAAGCACGAGCAAAATCGGAACCACGAATCAGCATGAGCACAGCCCGACGATTGCCGAGAGGCGGTGGGACTATGGCATGGTCGCAACGGACTGGATCGCCCTACCAATCTGCAAAGAACAGCCAGGGATTGAGGAACGCGCCGATCACTGGACACGTGGAATGCTTGTTGGCGACTTGTCGTATTGGAACGAGAAAGAGTGGGTCCACTGGCTCCCCGAAGGTGCTGTTAACTACTTTGGAGTAGATGCCTTTAGAAATGTGCCGCCTGACAAGACCGAGCGCAAAGGCGCAGAGGAAGGCTCGGAGACTATTTTGACCTGGCGTTCATGTTTCTCACCTATTGCTGGGACCGTCCAATCGATTACTGACTCGTTTATTACAGTCAGGCCGCCTGAGGGTCAGCCTAAACGCGCAGGATGCAGAAACATGCGGCTTCACGTCCAGGTCGGCGATGTCGTGCAACAAAACCAAATCATGGCATGCAATGCCGATCCGCTTCCAAACGCTGCACTGACTTGCCGACGGAATCTCACTGAACATGCAATTGTCGAAATGCTGACCGCAACTCAGTTGCCGGTCCGGTTCTCGGGAGTGAAGCTTGCTCGTCTAAACAACACTCGAACGGTCGAAGCGGCCATTCGACGTATCGCGGAAGACGCAGACGAGGATATCTACGTCCGTTTGGAAGCAAGTGCATACCTCTGTGCGGTCCACAACGATGATGTTGCTGGAGCGTTTGCGGAGGCGATGGCAGCTCGGGACAAGCCTGATCAACTCGAAGCAGTGATTGCAATCGGCGAAGTTGGCAATGCCGCAGCGGCCAACATCCTTGCAGAAATTCTTGGGGACGGACGAAAAGATTATTTTCTTCGCTCCGCCGCCGCATACTGCCTTGGTCGACTTGGTTCCTTCCAAGTTGCACGAACTGCGCTTGTTCGCGCATTCGAGGCGCAATCACATCGAGTCCGGGAAGACGCGCTCGCGGCGCTCGCTGACGCTGGCTTCGGTGCAATCGCGGATTTGCTAGCCGGGCTTGCGCAAAGCAATTCGGCCGATATCCAAGCGGGATGTGCGGAAGTAGTTCGTTGGCTTGCTCATCGTTCCGATCCAGAAACAGTCGCGAATCACATCGTTCCCGGAGTTGCGCGCGCATTACAGGTGCAAGATAGAACCGCGTTGTCAGTTTGGCTCGGAGGTCAACTGCCCGCCGATATTATGCGCCCCGCTCTCGGGGCCGTGTTAGACTCTGATTCTCGTCTCGCCTACGCCCTTTCAGTGGCTTGGGCGTTCGCACAATCTTGGATTGCACCTCTTCACGACGGATTCAATCCACCAGTGGCACGATGAAATTACTCCAATACATTCCAGTTCCAGAGCGAGTTTACACCACTGATCTCGGTGTCCAAGTATGTGATGACAGCCGCAAAACGCTCGACCGATTGCCAGAAGCCTCCGTGGATTTGGTGATTACCTCGCCGCCATTCGCTCTGCTCCGGGAAAAGGAATATGGAAACGAGACGCAGAATGCTTACGTCGAATGGCTGCACACCTTCGCGGTGCAGGTCCACCGAGTCTTGAAGGAAGGTGGTTCGTTTGTTCTGGATTTAGGGGGTGCTTATGAGCGAGGGAAACCGGTGCGGAGTCTTTATCAATTCCGTGTCCTCCTCGACCTGTGCGACAATTTAGGGTTTAGGTTGGCCGAGGAGTTTTATTGGCACAATCCCGCAAAACTGCCATCGCCGATAGAATGGGTGAACAAGCGGAAAATCCGAGTAAAAGATTCAGTCAACACCGTGTGGTGGCTTTCAAAGTCAGATTGGCCGAAAGCGGACGTGAGGAATGTTTTGGCCCCCTATTCTGAAAGGATGAAGAAGCTAATCGAAGACCCTGCCAAGTTTTACAAGCCCAAGGCTCGGCCTTCCGGGCACGACATATCCAAAGGATTCGGCAACGACAACGGTGGTGCGATTCCGCCAAACCTGCTTCAATATTCAAACACCGAAGCAACGTCATCCTATCTACGCCGCTGCAGGGCCATCGGTCGGGACGGACATCCAGCGCGCTTTCCATCTGACCTGCCAACATTTTTCATCAAGTTTCTTACCACACCCGGCGACGTTGTAATCGATATTTTCAGCGGTTCCAATACAACGGGCCGTGTGTGCGAAGACTTGGAGCGCGAGTGGTTGAGCATCGAAGAGCGGCGAGACTATGCGGCGCTTTCGGTCGTGCGCTTTACTAGCGACGACTTATACGGGGAAAGCCTTCTGTCGCTGGTCGAGGAGTTGCAGAGCGGTGGTTGTCACTCCATGCCGGCTCATTTTCGTCAAACCCTCTTTCCCACTCTGTGCGAAGACGCGAATAACGGGAGTCTGTTGAGGGAGGACGCAAGCACCATGGTTGCTGCAGGGATTCCAAACAAGGTGGCATACGGCAAGGCTCCGATCCCATCGAAGGCGAAAAGAGCCCCTCAACCGAAACACGCAAGCGCCATTCATATCCCTCCTCGGAAGCGCACGAAATCGCGGGACTGAACCTGCGCGATGCTTTGCCGAATGTGTCGTTCATCGGGTTGACTCCCTCGCTGCCACCGCTCGGTCGGGCTGCGCTCAATGCTGCGCATTGTCGCTATCGGTCGGCCCGCCTCCCTCCAGTCACCGGCACGCCCATCGAAAGGACGGACGCGATCACGCGGAAGGGAACTGGGGTCAGGGAAGGAACTGGGGCCAGGGTGCATATTCTTGCATTTTTCGGAAAACTCCCACGCGGAGGGAGGAAAGGATCGGGCCTATATTTTAAATGTTTTTCCGAACCGTCGCCCATTGTCCGGCGGCTCGCCGGACACCACACGCTGGGGTGTGTATGGTCCCCGGAACGGAATCACGTTGCCGCAAGTTATCGTGCATTTTTTCGCGTTGGTGTGGGTGATAGTTTCGCGGAACAGGCGGCTTTGCCCAGGGTTCGTGTGGCGTCCGCCCATCTCGAAAACAAGTCTGTCAAATTCCTTCGTGGCCAGCGCGGTTTGGAGGGGAGCGATCAAGGCGGGCAGCGAGGCATCACGACTGACATTTTCTGAAATCGAGCACCCCATTGCCATTGACGACGATTTCTTTTAGGTTTTCCCCATGCTTTTCGAACGACAACGCGTCTTGCTGACGCTGCTCGACGCACTGGGCGGAAAGTGTACGCCGACCGATTTTCAGAAATTGCTCTTCCTCTACACGCGGGAAGAGACTCCGCCGAGTTATGAGTTTGTGCCCTACCGGTTTGGTTGCTTTTCCTTCACGTCGTATGCCGACAAGCGGAAGCTGATCGCCGAGGGCATCTTGGTTGATGACGAGCAGGAGTGGAAGTTGACCGACCAAGGACGCAGTGTGGCCCGAACGAAGTCCGTGACGCCGCTGTTGGCGGGACGATTCAGCCGGACACATGCGGCTCTGCGCGGAAACGATCTGGTTGCCGAGGTGTATCGCCGATACCCTTACTACGCCACTCGCAGCGAAATCGTGGACACCGTTTTGTCCAAAAGGTCGGAGCGTGAACGCGTTGAGCAGGCCCGTCCCGCCCAAACCGCAGCCGGGCTGTTGACGATTGGATACGAGGGCAAATGCCTCGAAACCTATCTCAACCAACTTCTTCGTGAAGGCGTAACCCTTCTCTGTGATGTGCGGCGGAATCCCTTGAGCCGCAAATACGGATTCTCAAAAAGCACATTGAGCCATGCTTGCGACGGTGTGGGAATTCGTTACGAGCATCTGCCGCAACTGGGCATCGCCTCCGAGGAACGCCGGGAGCTGAAGACGCAGGCCGATTACGACGCTCTTTTTGTAGATTACAAGCTCCACAGCCTGCCGGCGCAGACGGAATCGCTGGCAAAAATTCAGTCTTGGATTTCGGCTCGTGAGCGGGTGGCATTGACATGTTTTGAGCTGCACCCGCACCAATGCCACAGGCATTGTGTGGCGGAGGCACTGGAGAGCGGCCGTCGAGGCAAATGGAAGGCCGTTCATTTGTAAACTGAAGCCCCTATGTCTCTTGATCGGATTCTCATCACGGTAAAAACCTACCCGACGCTGTCGCGCAAACATGGTGAGACAGTCTGCACGGCGGGAATCCGAGAAGATGGCTCGTGGGTGCGGTTGTATCCCGAAGGCCATCCTGTCGAGCAGCCCGCCATCGGGTTGTTCGCGGAGCTTGGCTGGACAGCGGTGTCGGCTTTGAACCCATGAAACGCATGAGCGCCTTCCTGATCCATCCTCTTGATCCCTCGATTCATCGCCGGGAAGATTTCCGGTGCGAGTCGGCGGAGTTGGAGGCATTTCTGCGGACTCGGGCGCGCAAGGAGATGGAAGCCGTGGTGTCGGCGTGTTTTGTTTTGGTTCCCGATGTGGACCGGGGGCGGATCGCGGGGTTTTACACGTTGTCGGCGGCTGAGATCGAGGTGACGGCCCTCCCGGAGGGCCTGGCGAAGAAGCTTCCCCGTTACCCGGCGATGCCCGCGACATTGCTCGGGCGTCTCGCGCGGGATTTGGAATTCCGTGGCCAGGGCATCGGAGACCGGCTCATGTTCAATGGCTTGGCAAGAGCGTTTTCCACAAGCCATGAGGTGGGATCTTTGGCAGTGATTACGGATCCCAAAGATGAAAAAGCTACGGCTTTTTACCGGGGCTTCCATTTCCTGCCCCTCAAGTCCGGGCGGATGTTCCTCCCGATGCGGGAAATCGGACAGCTCCTCAAGCAGCGGAAGTCATGACCGAATCAAACGTCGGAGGAAACCGTTTCGTCGTGCAGCTTCATCGCTCGGATCATGCGGGAGTTGGGCGACCGGGGCGGGGCCAGCAGGGCTTCCACCAAACGGCGTGATTCCGCCGCGTTCAACACGATGCGGGCGTGGGTCTCGAAGGTTTCCATGGCGGCTTTCCGGGCCTGCGCCAGCACAAATCCGCTGACCGTCTGCCCCGTAATCGCCGCGGCTTGGGCAATGATGCCCCGATCCTCATCCGAAACCCGCGCGACGAGCCGGTGCATCTT
>JBAYWC010000052.1:0-18828 GCA_041674265.1 Terrimicrobiaceae bacterium | reverse complement strand
CGCGGAGCTCGACCGGATTCGCATCGCTGCGTAGAGCACCCCAGACGATGGTTTTGTGGGCGGCACTTTCGACGAAGCGTTTGAGCCGGGGAGAAATTTTTGCGGGTGGGTTGAGCCAAATGATGTTTTCGCAAACAAATGAGTCCGGCGGATCGGGGGCATTGCCGGAGAGAACAAGGGGGCTCCGGACATCGTCCCATCGTTGCGCGACAGCTATGTTTCCCAAGGCTCGAAGATTTTTCCCATACGTTTTCCCCATGACAGACAAATCCGGGGACAGAAACCACAGGGCAGGCGGACCAGAACCGATGCGGACAATCCGGCCGTCGTAATGGACATCCGGCTTGGGGAGCCCGATGGCAGCCGCCAGAAAAAAGGGATGTCACCGTGGCAAGTGTGGTTAAATCCACAGGATTGACACCTGTGCCAGGCGATTGCGTTCAGCGACGCCGGTCGAACACCATTCTCTCAAAACGTTCGGGCAGAGATCGAAACCGTTGGGCCACTGAATCACAGAACCCCGAGCCTCACGCCTTGCGGCGCGAGCGAAAGCCGCAAGAAGATCCTCCTCATGAAGCGGTGTCATCCACATGGGGACTCTTCCGGCCATTCTGGACGGCGGTCTCGATGAGGGCGATCATTGCGGCGAGCGATTGCCGCAGTTCGGGGTAATCGTGTTCTTGTGCGGAGCGAAGCCAATCCGCCGGGTTGTTTTCGTCCGTTTTCAAATGAGAACAAGGCCTTTCCGGGCGATTTCGGAGTGGAATGAGGATCCCCTCTCGATCCTGCTCTTGAGGTCCTCCGGAGCACGCACCATGATATCGAGGGGAAAGTTTGCCACGAGGTGTCTCAGAGGACGGAATGCTTTGCGAATCGCGGTGGCGTCGGCGGTCTGACTCCGGTCAATCGCTTTCACCACGAGCAGATCCACATCGCTGTCCTGATCCGGGGAGCCGTAGGCAAAGGAGCCGAAAAGAATGCCTTGTTCCGGATGGAATTGTTCGACCAGAACACGAAGGAAGGGCAAAAGCTTGTCGGCAATCCGATGCACGGGATAGCTCGCATCCCTCAAGACCTCCTCGCGAATTTTTTTGATAGGAAATCGCTTTCGGCCCTCGGGGGCGTTGGCCCGGAGTTTGGAGGTGGAAGCGGGTGTTTCCATGATCGGATGCTGGCAGATCGGGGTTTGAGAGTCAAGCGACCGCCATTTCGTGATGCGGGGCGCGCCCCGCATCACGAAATGGCGGTCGCTGCGGGCGGGCAGGCCGGAAATGCAGGCCGCCAGGGCGCACTGTGCCGCTGCCGGGGTTGTCAGTTTTCGGCATACACCGGTTCGTTGCCGTGGTCGGGGAATGGATCGTCGGGAACAGGCTGGAGGCTGGAGGTGCCAGAAATCAAGGTTCAGGCTCCAGCCTTCGGCTTCCCGCCTCCGGCCTGCGTGGGGCGCAGTGCCCTCGGGAGCCCGTTGAGCGCTTTGCGAGTTTCTCACATAGGTCGAGCCGGTCGCAAAGGCAGTGAAATCGCCCGCGAGAAATGCGCTCCACCTGCGCGACTTCGTCGCAGATGTGAAGGAAACGCGCGGGAAGGGCCGTGAAGACGAGGGTGGAAAAACGTTTTGATTCCCGGTAGGCTTCGCGAATATCCCATGAGCGCGCCAGAACAAGCGGACGATTCCATCCTCACTCGCGAAGCCATTCTGCGGGCTTTGGCTTCCCTTTCAGATGAACTTGGCAAGCAGGGCGTCGTCGGCGAACTCTGCCTCTTTGGCGGCACGGTCATGATCCTGGCATTCACCGCGCGCCTTGGCGGGACCACCGGCGAATCTTCCGATGTAGCGGACATTGTTTTTCTCATCCGGCATTTGCGCCTGGAGTCAGCCGCCGCCACGCTGCAAATCGTGGCGCAATACTATCCGGCCAATCGCATCCCGGTAAGGACGCAGTATCTCGTCGAAGGATTGTTTGAGGAGGGCAGGATATGAGGCCAAAGACCCTCGCGGAAGTCGCCGCGCGCGCAGCTCGTGGAGATTCCTTCGACCGTGGCCTGGCGAATTTTCTTGATGAATTTTATGCCGCGCCAAATGCCGCGGCCCTCTCCACCGTCCCGGTGCTTCTGGCACCACAATTCGGCGAGCTTGGACGGGTGCAGGATTCCTACCTTGCCGCGACGGCGGAGGATTTGGCGTGGCGTTTCAGTCTGCCGAATCCCTCGTGGACCACGGGAGAGACCCGGCAACTCCGCAGCCCCTGGTTTGCCACTCCGCTGGCCGCGTTGCGTGCTCTGCTGCTGCTGGAAAGTCCTGCCGCCTTCCGTTCCCGCAACCTATTCGTGAGCGAGAACGCGCTCTCCCGCGCCTGACAAGAACCGCAAATCGGCAAGGACGCGTGATGGAGATCCGCCCACATCCTCGAAATTGTTCGTCCGAGGAATTCCGCCGGTCACCCAGGCTCCTCGGACGACCTCGGCGGGTTCGGTCACCCGGCGCACGATCCGATCTTTCCCGAAATCCTCCCTTTCCATAAAATCGGTCGAGATCGCATCCGCCTGCCCGAGATCGATTCCAAGTTTCGCGGCGTTCTTTTCCAGGGCGATTCCCTGCGCGGTGTCGAAGAGCACCCGCTGCGCGCCGGTGTCCAGCCAGAAGGAAAACCCGTGCTCACCGAGCAGCCCGGCATCGCGGAAGGGCACTCAGCCCAGCGAGGATCTCCGAAGGCACCGCAGGAACGCCTCGATCTGGACCAACATGGGCACAATGCTCACGACGCGCACCCGTTTGCCGAACGGGACGAGACCGGCAATCTTGCCCTTCTTTGTCAGGGACATGAGGAACGTCGCCGCAAACGAAAGAATCGCGGGTTGCGCGGAAATCTCGATCAACCTCCCGATTGGCACCACAAACTCGACATCCGTCGCAACCCTGGGAATGATCAACTCGAAGACCGCCTCCGTTTCCCGGATCATTTCCGCCTCCTCGATGTCCTCCGGAGCGATGCCTTCCGGAATCACTGTGGCGATGGCCAAATTGATCATGAGGATCAGTGCGTCGTGCTCCTTCGTGTTGAGGAGGGAGGCATCAATGGTGTCGAAATACCCGGCCAACACGGGGAAATGATCGATGCTCAAAGTTCCCTCCGGGTCGGCGATTCCCGCCTGGAGGCGGGCGGCGAATTCCCGTTCATCGAGCTCCTCCCACCATCCTGCGGCGGAAGCCGTGGGCACCGCGCGGGCAGGCGCTTTCATTTCTCCGAGGCCGAGTTCATCCAGCACCCAGCCAATATCGTAGCGGCGCCCGTCCTTCTTGCTGTGGCCATCCATCGTTTGCAGATGGCCCTTCATGAGGGTGACCAGGCGGTCGCGCAGGCGATACACCGCCACACATTCCTTGAAATCCGTGTTGCGGAACATCGCCTTCATGGACTTTTGGCACTCCTCCATAATGCTCCCGTGCAAGGCGTGAAAATTCTCGAACAGCCAGCCGGGCAGCGGGCCGGCCTTCGGGCCGCCCAATTTCCGGACGTGCCGCCGCACGAGATCCAGCCCCGGCTCATCGCCCTGAGGCAGCGTGTAAGCCGCGCCGTGCATCCGGGAAAAAAACGGATAGGCGGCCACCCATCCCATGAGGCATTGGAATTGCAGCGCGCCTTTTGCCATCCCCTGGTCGCAAACGACAAAGACACCCGCGGACTCATCCAGCAAATCCACGCACTCGACCCGCAGATCGTCCACCACGCGGCGGACCTCGAGCAGCACCGGCCTGACATTCGCCTTGAACCCCGCCAGAAACGGCTCATCCCGGGTCAGCCCTTTCCAGCCCGCTTCACGCCACAAATCAAAGAGCCGCTTCCCGGGTTGGATCTCGCGATAAAAAAACTCGTGGTAGCAGGCGGACTGAAAAACCAACTCGCCCTCTTCCGAGCCATCCGCAGTATCCAGCCGGAGCCTCTCCCTCGCCGAATCTTTTCCAACGACATCAATGTAAAAACCGAGCGTCTTGGAATCAATCGCCCCCTCGATATCCAGTAAAGTGTCGTAGTTCGCCACCGCCCACGGACAGTGCGGGCACTCGGGCGGACACGCGTAGTTCTTCCCCCGGTTCTGCCCGCACTCGACCGGCTTGATCCGCCGCCCAACCGCCGGGCAATCCCTCAACTTGTCAATTTTTCCCATTCAGTGCTATATCCCGAGGCCTTTCTCAAGGTCGGCCTTCCGAGCCTGAAGCGCCGTCGGTTTTTTCTGTCGTCAGTTTTTTCTTGAGATCCGCGATCTCCTTGTTGACCTTGCGCAGCTCCGTCCGCGCCTTTTTGCCCGCCAAATGGCTGCGGCCGCACTCTTTGGCGATGAAGGCTTCCAGTTGGCTCCTCAAAACCCGCAAATAGGGATTTCCCCATATCGCCCCCTGGCGGTATTCGAGCTTCCCGGCACGGATGCCCTTCACGATGAAATCCCGGCTCACCCCATACTCCTTTTGAGCCGTCACCTCGCTGAGGGTTGCCCCTTTGCGGTTCCATTCTCCATATTCCGCCATATTTCCTGCAGCATGGTTGCCGATCCCCGGCGGATTGACAAGATCCGTTCTCCCCCGGATCCGCGCGGGGCGCATCTGCGAGAGTTGCAATCGGCGAAGGACGACTACATCCGCGCGATCGCTTCCTGCATCCGCACGCGGCCCGGGCACCTCGTGGGCTCGCTCAGCGAACCCGAAAAAAACCTTCTTGCGGAAATCGTGTATTCGGGGCTTGTGCCGACCATCTCGCAATTCCGGGCCAAATACGGCCAGCCGTTTCCTGTGATTCACGGCTACCGCTATTCGGGAACCAAACCGAGCGTGCTCGTCTGCTTTGTTTCGCCCCACGTCCCGACGCATCCCGGAGTGCCTCAGGAAATCCTGGACACCTTCAAGCCGTTCCTGCCGGCACCTGCGGCACCCGAGGCCAAGACCCTGTCCGCCCCGCCCGAGACCCACGCGGGACGTCCGGTCCGGGTGTTTTCCGGAGAACGCCACATTGCGGCGGAGCTCGGCAGGGTGCTCCGCCTGACCCATGCGGGGAAAATCAAAGTCACCGACAGCTCGAGGCGTCCGACCGATGCCTCGACCCGCCTTCTCTCCGAAGCCCTCGTGCAGCCGGACTTCGCGCTCGAAGCCCCGAAGGAAGAAACCGACGAATACACCGACACCGCGGGCCCCGTTCGCGCGCACGCCTGGGGAGTCCTCGTCCAGCAATGCGGCTGGGCGAAGCCGCGCGCCGGTTGCCTGGGGCTTACCGCCACCGGCAAGGATATCCTCGCCGCGTTCACCCCGGAAAAATTCCAGGCGGGGATCGAGGGATTCCTGAACGATGACGCCTTCGACGAGCTCCACCGGGTCAACCACATCCGGGGCCAGAACGGGAGGGCCAAACGATACATCAGCGCCCCGGGCGAGCGCAGGGCGTGTATCGAGGATCATATCGACGAGTGGCCGGTCGGGGAATGGATCCCATTTGACGAGGCATTCCGCCTGCTCGAAGCCGCCGGAGGAAACGCGGATGTCCTCGATTCCGACCGGGGGGTGCTTTACATCAGCGACGCGCAATACGGCGCGATCTACGGCGGCCACGAGCTCGCCCGCCAGTTCCTGCGGGCGGTCGTGATGGAGTCCCTCGCCACGCTCGGTCTCGTCGATATCGCGTGGGTCTACCCGCACGACCTGTGGCCGGAATTCAAAGATTCCTACGGGCGCGACTCGCATTCCTATGTCGGACGCTACGACGGGCTCCTGGCCGTGCGGCTCAACGCGCTGGGCGCTTATTGTTTCCGGGTTCGGGAGACCTTCGACTTCTCCCCCGCCCCCGAAGAGAAGCGGTTCCACCTCCTGCCCAACCACGACCTTGCGGGCGTCGAGGCGCCCGACGCGGCCGACCTCGCGTTTCTCGAACTGATCGCGACGCAAAAGAGCGAGCGCGTGTGGCGGCTCGATGCCCCGACGATCCTGCTCGCGATGCAGCAGGGCACGCGGCTCTCGGATGTCCGGGATTTCCTCTCGAACTCCACGCGCCAGGGGATCCCCGTTAACATCGACAAATGGCTCGAAGACCTCGGCGACAAAGCCCTCGCCTGCGGCACCGCGCACCGGGCGGTCATTTTGGAGTGGAAGGATTCCGTCCAGGCCCACCTCGTCGCCACCAGCACAGGCACCGGCAAGCTCTGCCACCACGCCGGCGAAAACCGCATCGCCGTCGCCGAACGCCACCTCGCCGCCTTCTCCCGCGAAGCCCGAAAACTCGGATTCCTCATCCCTCCCGCAGGAAAGTAGCGGCGTCCCGCCGATCGTTCGCCGGCGATTTCAGCGGGGTCCTGTGGTCCCGGAACGCAGCCTCGATCAGTGGGGTCATGAGCGAGCGGCAGCCTCAGGGTTTGAGGGGGTAGTGGTGCCACTCGTGGCCGCTTTTTTCGAGCAGGTGATCGGATGCCGCGGGCCCCCATGTGCCCGAGTCGTAGTTGGGGAAGTCGCGGGCGGGGAGGGCCTGCCAGACATCGAGGATCGGGGTGACGATCCGCCAGGAGGCATCCACGCTGTCGTAGCGGTGGAAGAGCGTCGTCTCGCCGATCATGCAATCGTAGAGCAGGGTTTCGTAACCCGTGGCGGCCATTCCCTCGCCGAATTCCTTGTAGGAGAAGTCGAGGGGCACGTTGACCAGGCTGATGTTCGGGCCGGGGCGTTTCGCGTGGATGTCCAGGGTGATGCCCTCGTCCGGCTGGACATGGAGAACCAGGCGGTTCGGCTTGACATTGTTCTGCAGGTCTTCCCCGAAGAGGAGGAGGGGAGTGCGGCGGAACCCGATCACCACCTGGGTCGTGTGTGCCTGGAGCCGTTTTCCCGAGCGGATGAAAAACGGGACCTCCGCCCAGCGCCAGTTTTCGACAAAGAGCTTCATGGCGACAAATGTCTCGGTATTCGACTGCGGGTCGACATCGGGCTCCGAGCGGTAGGCCGGCACATGTTTTCCACCGATCAATCCCGCCGCGTATTGGCCGCGCACGGTATTGGAGATGACCTCCTCCGGCTGCATGGGGCGGATGGCTTCGAGCACCTTGACCTTTTCGTTGCGGACGCTGTCGCCCGAAATCGAACTCGGCGGTTCCATGGCAATGAGGGAGAGGACGGAAAGGATGTGGTTCTGCACCATGTCCCGGAGGACGCCCGAGTGGTCGTAGTATCCGCCGCGCAATTCCACGCCGAGTTCCTCCGCCACGGTGATCTGCACGTAGTCGATATACCGGCGGTTCCAGATCGGCTCGAAGATGGAATTCGCAAACCGGAAGACCATGATGTTCTGGACGGTCTCCTTGCCGAGGTAATGGTCGATGCGGTAGATCTGGGATTCCTCGAGATGCCTGCTGAGATTTTCGTTGAGAGCCCTGGCGCTGGCGAGGTCGCGTCCGAAGGGTTTCTCGACGATGACCCGCCGCCAGGCTTCCGGAGTTTGCTTCGTGAGCCCGACGGCGCCGAGCTGGTCGACAACCTTCGCGAACAGGGAGGGCGAGACGGCCAGGTAAAAAAGCACATTGCCCGGGAGATCCCATGTCGTCCGGGCCTCCGCGATCTTGGCCTCCAGCTTCCTGAAGGTTTCGATGTCGTTGAAATCCCCCTGCAAATAGTAACTGCGCCTGCGGAAGTCATCCCACTCGGCGTCCTCGACCGGGCGCGTGGCGAACTCCTTGATGTCCCCGGTGGATTTCGCGCGATAGACCTCGTCGTCGCCCTCGCTCACGGCCACGCCGATGACGGAAAAATTTTGCGGGAGCAGGCGCAGGACCTTGAGGTTGTAAAGGGCGGGGAGGAGCTTGCGCTTCGTGAGGTCTCCGGAGGCCCCGAAGATGACAATCGTGCAGGGATCTCCGGGACAATTGTGGCCGGTGAGCGGTTGGTCGGACATCATGGTGAGGCTGTCTCGGGGGCGTTGTGTGGGCAAAGAAAACCGGAGGCCGGGCGGACGGGAAGGTCAGTTCCCGCTCACGCTGGCGGTCTTGTTCTGTTTCGTGAGATGGATCAGGTCCCCGACGACCCGCAGGGTTTCATTGCGGATGGGGTCCGGTTCGGGAAGTTTCGGGCCGTCCCGTTTCTCCTCGGCCTCGGCTTCCTCCGGATTTTCCAGATAGCGCTTTTCGCGCTCCCTCTCGTAGGCGACGGGTTCGAGTTTGTCGCGTTTTGAACGGACATCGTCGAGGGTGAGCTGCCAGACCTGCGCATCCACGAGCGGGCCGCGTTGCGCGCGCTCCTTCTGGCGTTCGTCTTTTCGCGCCTTGTCCCCCGCAAGTTCCTGGCGGCGGATCTTTTCGTTCAGCGGCAGGCGATTGGCCGCGATCCGCTCGCGCAGGCGCTTCATGTCCTGGCTCACATAGACAAACTCCGGATCCGAGGTGACGCGGGCTTTCGAGTTCGCCCTCAATTCTTCCAAAAAGAGCGGCGCCGGCCATTCCGTGAGCTTTTGCGGCGCGACCTCGTCATAGTCCAGGCGGTTTTTCAAGGATCCCTCGCCGATTTCCACGTTGTCGGTCCGCGAGGGAAGCACGATGTCCGACGCGACCCCGTTGAGCTGGGTCGAGCCGCCGCGGACGCGGTAAAATTTTTGGATCGTCAGTTTGAGGGCGCCGGCATCGGCGGCGCCGAGGCTGAAAAACGGCATGACTTTTCCGATGTCCAGGACTGTCTGCACGGTACCCTTGCCGAAACTTCGCTCGTCTCCCACAATGACCGCGCGCCCATAATCCTGCAGCGCCGCGGCAAAAATCTCACTGGCCGAGGCGCTGAGGCGGTTTGTCACGACGACCATCGGGCCGCTGTAGGCGATGCCGGGGTTCGTGTCGCTCGAGACCGTGATTTTTCCATTGGGATCCTTTGCCTGGACCACGGGTCCCTTGGGGATGAACAGCCCGGTGAGGTTGATCGCCTCCTCGAGCGAGCCGCCGCCATCCTTCCGGAGGTCGACCACGAGCCCCTCGATCCCTTCCTGTTTCAACCTGCCAAGAAGCGCCGCCACGTCCTCGGTGGTGCTCTTTGCCGGGCCTTCGCCTCCCATGTTTGCGTAAAACGAGGGAAGGGTGATCCATCCGATGCGGGTGATTTTCCCGTTCTCGCCCCGCACGTCGAGCACCTCGGCTTTCGCCTCCTGCTCCTTGAGCTTCACCACGTCGCGGGTGATTGCGACGACCTGCCTTTTCGAGGGGTCGGTCGCATCGCCGGGAATGACTTGCAGGCGGACGAGGGACCCTTTTTTTCCGCGGATCTTTTCCACCACCTTGTCGAGTTTCATGTCCACGACATCTTCAAATTCCCCGTCACCCTGGGCCACGGCCGCAATCCGGTCGTTTTCCTTGAGATGGCCGTCCAAATCGGCCGGACCTCCCGGCACGATTTCCATCACGCGGGCATACCCGTCATCGCTGCGCAAGACCGCCCCGACACCGACAAGCGACAGCTTCATCGAGATGTTGAAGTTTTCCATCTCCTCCTTGCTCATGTATTCCGAGTGCGGATCGTAGCTTTGCGCCAGCGCGCTCAGGAAGGTGTTCACCACGTCGTCCGGTTCCATCTCGCGCACATGGCGCAGGGCCTGGTCATACCGTTTGATGACCGTCTGCTCGGGCGGGCGGGGCTGGAATTCGTTCAGGTTTTCCTGGAGCAACTCCGCCCCGACGCGCTGGCTCCAGAGCTTGTCCGCCTCGGCGGAATTCTTCGGCCACGGCGCCTTCTGGCGGTTCAGTTCGACGGAATCTGAGCCCGAGAAACTCCATTTTTTCAGCGCCAGTTTCTTGTTGCTGGCGACGCGGGACTCGACGCGTTCCTTGAAGCGCGCGAAGATGTCGTGCGCGGGGGTGAGATCGCCGCGGAAAATCGCGTCATCGAGGCCGGTGGCGTATTTCTTCTGGAATTCGTCCACATCCTGCTGGGTGAAGTAGAGCCGGTTGTAGTCGAGAGCCTCCAAATAGGTGGTCAGCAATTTCGCCGACATTTCATCGTCGAGTTTTTTGCGCGTATAATGGGCCTGTTCCAGCCAGCGGGCCACCGCCAGGGCGACTTGCCCGGAGTCGGGCGACGTGGAGGCCCGCGTCAAACACGGGGGGGCAATGGCGACAAAAATCCACGCTGTCAACAGGGCCTTGAAAAAATATTTGCTCATGGGTGCCGCGAAAACCTTGCAGAGCCCGGCCGGAAAATCAAACTTCGTCATCAACTTTCAGACCATTTCCAGATGAATCAGTTCAAAACATTTACCGGCGGCCCCCTCGATACCAACGCATTTTTTCTGGAATCTCCCGGCGGGAACATCCTTTTCGATGCCCCGCAGGGCGCCGATGAACGGTTTGCCGGGGAGAAGGTGGACTGGCTTTTGCTGACGCACGGCCACTTCGACCACACCGCGGATGCGGCGGCGGTCCGGCGGCGGCAGGGATGCCGGATCGCCTACCATCCGGACACGGCGCCCATGGCGACCGACCCCGGATTTTTCCGGCGGATGGGGTTCGATCTGGAAATCGAGCCGTTTTCCGCGGACCGCCTCCTGGACGAATGCGATGCCTGCGAGGTGGCCGGGACAAAGATGCGGATATTTCACGTTCCGGGGCACTGTCCCGGGAGCCTCTGCTTTTTTCTCCCGGAATTCCAGAGCCTGATCGGCGGGGATGTGCTCTTCCGCGAAGGGGTCGGACGCTGGGACCTTCCCGGCGGCGACGGCCCGCTTCTGTTCGGGGGGATCCGGCAAAAGCTTTGGACCTTGGATCCGGAAACCGTCGTTTTTCCCGGACATGGGCCCGCCACGACGATTGGATACGAGCAGGCTCACAACCCCTACGTCGGCGGCTGATTTTTTCTTTGCTCGACACCGGATGCGGGGGAGGTTATAGGACAATCTTTACTTCCCGCCCAACTTTAATTATGCCGCGCTATTCGTATGTTGCACTTGATGCCCGAGGACAGGAATCCTCGGGGGTTATCGAAGCCGAATCCCAGAATGACGCTGTCGGTCAGTTGAGGCAGTCGGGTTATTTTCCCAAAAGCATCTCGGAAGAAGGCAAGGGGCCGAAACTCAAAACCAAGTCCCCCGCGAAACAGTCCGCGGCCAGGAAGGAAATCAAGATCAACATTCCCTTCTTGAAGAAAAAAACCATCAAGCCGAGGACGCTGATGATTTTCACGCGGCAGCTCGCGACGCTCATCGACGCCGGCCTGCCGCTTCTCCGCGGATTGACGGTGCTTTCCAAGCAGGAGCCGGACCCCGTGCTCAAGGGGGTCATCCTCAATCTCGCCGAATCCGTCCAGGGCGGGGGAACGTTTTCCGAGAGCCTTGCCGGACACCCGAGGATATTCAACAAGCTCTATGTGAACATGGTGAAAGCCGGCGAACTCGGCGGCGTGCTCGAACTCGTCCTCCTCCGCCTGGCGGAATTCCAGGAAAAGGCGCAGAAGATCAAGAACAAGGTCGTGGCGGCGATGTTCTATCCGATCATCGTCCTCGTGATCGCCATTGTGATCCTGGCGTTTCTGCTCGTCTTCATCGTCCCGAAATTCGAGGCGATTTTTGCCGACATGCTCGGCGGCAAGCCGCTTCCCGCCCTGACCCAGTTTGTCATCCAGGCCAGCAACATGGTGAAGGACAACTCCCTCGTCATCGTCGGGGGGATCGTCGTTTTCGTCATCCTCTACAAAGTGATCGGGCGCACGAAGAAGGGCATCCAGGTCATCGACAGCGTCAAGCTGAAAGCCCCGCTCTTCGGCGACCTGACCCGCAAGAGTTCGATCTCGCGCTTCACCCGCACGCTGGGAACGCTGGTCACCAGCGGCGTGCCGATCCTGCAGGCGCTCAACATCACGCGCGAGACCGCCGGCAACATGATCATCGCCGATGCGATTTCCAAAGTTCACGACAGCGTCAAGGAGGGCGAGTCCATCGTCCAGCCGCTCGAAGCCAGCGGAGTTTTTCCGCCGATGGTGATCAGCATGATCGACGTCGGTGAGGAAACCGGCCAGCTTCCCGAAATGTTGCTGAAGGTGGCGGAAGTTTACGATGATGAGGTGGACAACGCGGTCGCCGGCCTCACCTCGCTGCTCGAACCGGTCATGATCGTCTTTCTCGCGGTCGTCGTGGGAACCATCGTCATCGCCCTCTTCATGCCGCTCATCAGCATCATCACCGGCATGCAGGCCCAGACATGATCAAGACTTTGAAAACCGGAAATGGGAAAGTGGAAACCGGAGGGACAATCGGGCCGCGCGAAGCGCGGGAAACCTCTCTTTCCGCTCTCCGCTCTCCGCGTTCCGCTTTTACTTTGCTTGAGCTTCTCGTCGTCATCGCGATCATCGCGATCTTGGCATCATTGATCCTGAGCACGGCGGGATATATCCAGAAAAAAGGCGCGATGTCCCGCGCGCAAGCGGAGATCGCCGCGCTGGAGGCCGCGCTCGAAAGCTACAAGGCGGATAACGGGGACTACCCCCGTTCAGCTGACTATCCCAACAACAGCACGAGCAGCAATTCGCTTTACGGCGTGCTTTCCCCGTCTAACTCCAGCCAGAAGGTTTATTTTGAATTCAGCAAGGGAATGACGAGTTCCACCGGGATTGTGGATCCCTTCAGAACGCCATATGGCTATACCTATCCCGGGAACGCCAACCGCAACGGCACCAACTTCTTTGATCTTTGGTCCATGGCCGGAACAACGACCAATGCGACCAACGAAATCAAGTGGATCAAGAACTGGTAGGGGTGGGCCTCCAGACCGACCGGGTCGTGGATCGTATCCAACTACGGTGGGCCGAGGATGTCCCGCCTTCGTGTGCCCGGCATAGGCATGAACGAGTCAGGAAGGAACCCCATAAACAATGACCGGAAGCAGTGGCAGCAACCGTAGCGAAAGCCAAGGCGGGTTCCGGCTTTTCCGTAGCGCACACGATGCGATGCGGGCGGGGCAGGGGTTCGTTGCGGCAGGCAAGAAGTGGGCCGTGGACAATGGCAGCCGCCTTGTTCGACCGCCTGATGCGGAAAACCGCACGTCCGGGTGGTGTGGGAGCCCTGGCGGGCTAAATCCCGTCGAGCCCTTCTGCGCGAAAGGGGAACTGTTCCGTCATGCTCCCCTCCTGTTTGCGGCATATCGAACATATTTAACATGGATCAAAAGGTTCGTGGTGGGCCTGCTCCCGGCGGACAGATTTGCCAAGTGTGAAAGAGACGTTCGGATACAAAATTGTCCGCCGTTCGCAATGATCGGGTTCAATCCCTCGCCGCGGATTCCCTCAAATGCCTGAGGCACTCCCGGATGGCCGGGACGAGCGGAGGCAGGCATTCCGCGATCGCGCGCGGGTTGCCGGGCAGGTTGATGATGAGGGTTTTTCCGCGGGTGCCGGCCAGGGCGCGGGACAGGATCGCCGTGGGCACTTTTGCGAAGCTGACCGCTCTCATGGTTTCGCCGAATCCTGGCAGTTCCCTCTCAAGGACCGCCTTTGTAGCTTCCGGCGTCACGTCTCTCGGAAACGGTCCGGTGCCGCCGGTGGTCACGATCAACTCGCACCCGAGCGTGTCGCTCAACTCGACGAGCGCAGCCTCGATGTCGTTTTTCTCGTCAGGCAGGAGGCGGACGAGAATGTCAGCCGCGGGGTCGATCTGCTCGCGGACCACGCGCTCGATCTCCGGACCGCTGAGATCCTCATACACGCCGGCGTGCGCGCGGTCGCTGAGCGTCACACGTCCGATTTTCATTCCTTCGTTTTTTCCGACACCCGGACTCCCTCGATCCGCATCGTTTTGTCCACCGCCTTCATCATGTCATAAAGCGTGAGGGCTGCGACGCTGGCGGCGGTGAGCGCTTCCATTTCCACGCCGGTTTTGGCGCGGGTTTTCGCCGAGGTGGCGATGTGGATTCTGTCCTCGCCGACGGTGAAATCGACCGAGACCTTGTCGAGCGGAAGGCTGTGGCAGAGCGGGATGAGATCGGAAGTCCGCTTGGCAGCCTGGATGCCGGCGATGCGCGCGACCGCAAGGACATCCCCCTTTGGAAGGGCGTGGTCTTTGAGAAGGGTGATCGTCGTCTTTTGGCAATGGATTTCCGCGGACGCCCGGGCCGTTCGAAGTTGCAGGGGTTTCCCGCCCACGTCCACCATGCGGGCTTCACCGGATTCCTCGAGATGGCTGAACGGTTCGGTTTTCATAAAATCAATATCCGGCATTCGCCCTTGTCTGTCGGGTCCAGGATGAGTGCGTTCGCGCTGACGAGCGGCGTGAGATCGCCGGAATGTTTCCACGGCAGCGGACGGACACGCGCTCCATCGCCGCCGGATTCCCGGATTCCGGGTGTCCAGGTTCTCCGTCCGTCGCCGGACGATTCGATGGGCGCGGGTATCCGGGCGGCCTGCATTTCAGGCTCGGGAAGACCGTGGAGGCGGCAAATCGCGCGCTTGACGAACGCCTGGAAGCAAACCCAGTGGGAAAGCGGGTTGCCCGGCAGACCGAAGGCGACCTGTGTCCCTCTGGTGGAAAAAATCAACGGTTTTCCGGGACGGCTGTTCAGGCGGGAAGAATGGATGGCATATCCCGAGGACTCCAGCACTTTCAGCGTATGATCCCGCTCTCCCGGTCCCGAACCTCCGGAAATCAGGAGGAGGTCGGCTGTATTTTCGCCAACATGGCGCACGAGCATGTCGGCCTCATCGGCGAGGGGGCGTCTTTCGACGTTCAACTCCATTTCCGCGAGCAGCGCCGAGATCATCGGCCCGTTGCTGTCGTGGATTTGACCGGGCAAAAGCGGCGTCCCGGACCCGACAATCTCGTCGCCGGTCACCAGGTGCAGCACCGAGCCCCGGCGCACGATATGGACAGACCCGATGCCTGCCGAGGCAACCAGAGCCACGGCTCCCGGGGAAAGGAGAGTCCCCGGTTTGAGAAGGAGGTCGCCTTTGGAAAAAACACCGCCGCGCTGCCTGATGAAGTTTCCGCGCTCAAGCCGCACCCCGGCACGCAGGGAAACCAGATCTCCGTTGACCTCACAGTCTTCCTGTTTGGCAATGGCCGCGGTTCCTTCGGGGACGACGCCTCCGGTCAGAATCCGGATGGATATTCCCTCCTCCGCACGAAGCGGCAGCGGCCGCCCCGCGGCGATCGTGCCGAGGATCCGGCATTCCCCCGGCCGAGTGGAAGCGAAGGCGAAGCCATCCATCGAACTCTGATCGAATGCGGGCAGATCCTCCGGAGACAAAACGTCCCCGGCAACGACCCGGTGCAGGGAATCCATGAGCGGAGTTTCCTGGGCAGGAAGACGCAAGACCCTGGCGTCAATCTCCGCCCAAAGCTGTTCGATTTCCATCATGACAACGGAGCGCGGGCGTCCCGCCCGCCATCGCTCAGGTTCGCGGGCGGGACGCCCGCGCCCCGTTTCCAGATTGGAACGTCCTGCTTGAGGCGGTCCATGAATGTGACGAGGACGGCAAATGCCCCGGCCCGATGCCGGGAGTGAACATCGATCAGGATGGCAGCCTCGCCGACCGGCACAAAACCGAGGCGGTGATGCACGCGGGCCAGTGTGAACGGATGGGTGCGGCCAAGGCTCTCGAGGATTTGGCGGATTATTTTTTCCGCCATGGAATCATAGGCTTCGTAGTTCAGGCCGGAAATCGCCTTGCCATTTTCGGTGCCACGAACAAGCCCGTCGAAGCGGGCGACCGCGCCCGTGCCAGGATCACGGACAGGTTCCAGCCGCAGGGGATCCCTGCTGAGCGTCACTTCGATCTTCATCCTCCTGAAACCGGCGGGATGACCGCCGCCTCCGCCTGCGGGTCCAGGCATTGGCCGCCGGCAACATAGTTCATGCCTGAGGCGACGCGGCATTGGGCGGCGAGACCTTCCATCGCGGGATGTCTCCGGATCGCCTCGGACCAGAAGTCTTCCAGCGAGAGTTCGCGCCCCACCGGCCAGTCTTCCTCGCGACAGCCCGCGGCGAGGGCGGCCTGGGCAAAATAGAGAACTTTCATTTCGAGCGCGCTCCCGGTTCGTTCATCCGCCAATGGCGGTCATCGGACGGTGGGGCTGGTAGGCCTGTAGAAATTCATGATCTTCGGGCTTGTTGTCGATGGCGGCCCGCAGTGCGGCGGCGGGTTCTTCGCCGGATCGCATCATCCCGGGCAAATCGACTTCCCCATGCCTTCCCAGACAGGGCCGCAATTTGCCGTCCGCCGTCAGGCGCAGCTTGTTGCAGCTCTCGCAGAAATGCGGGGGCGTGAGCGCCCCGATGAAGCCGAGGCGGGCACCGGCCGGCTCGAAGGAAAAATACCGGGCCGGGCCGTGGCCCGGGCGGTAGTCGGGGAGTTCCACCAATTCCCCGTGGGCGGCAAGCCGGTTTTTCAGGTCGCCGACGGACAGGAAATTTTCCTCGTCGAGCACACCGGTTCGCGAAAGCGGCATCAGCTCGATGAAGCGCGGTGGTGCGCCAATCCCTGCGGCAAAATGGATCAGGGGCAGATACTCGGATTCATTGATGTTGCGGAGCAGGACGCAGTTGAGCTTGATCACCTCGAAGCCGGCCGACCGGGCCGAGGCGATTCCCTTCAACACCGCATCCAGGCGTCCGCCGGTGATGCGGAATTTCCGGAATCCGAGATCCGCCGCCGCCCCGACGGTGCGCGCGATTTCCACGGCACTCATATGGTCGCTTCTCTGCGACCAACCCTTGTAACCTTCGGGCATGCAGTAGAGGCATTTTTCGTTGCACCGATCCGTCACCGAGATCCGGAGATAATCGATCTTGCGGCCAAACGGGTCTCTCATGTCACGATCGGTGAAACGCAAAGAGCCCCGGCGCGCGCCGGCGGACGCGGGACCGCAAACGAAATCCAGATGAGATGCTCCATATTCCAAAGGCCGTGTAGCGGGAAAAGTCGGCTGACGGGAACAAAAAATCAACCGCTTACCGGTGCCAGAGTTTGCCTGCCCGGCGGAGGCTGGCGAACACGAGGCTCGGGGCTTGGCTTCCACGGCTTTCGTGGAGCCGGCGGATCAGCGACAACGCAAGGAGGTTGAGAAGGAAAAGCGCCAAAAAATAAATGCTGTGCCGCCGCCAATGGACCCCCCCCGTCACCGCCTCGTATGTTCCAATGAAATCCAGCGAGACGCCCCAGAGAACGGGGGCCGCGCCCAAACCGAGGCTGGTGATCACCGTGAACAAGGCGAAGAAATGGTTGCGCCCCATTTCCGGCATGGTGCCCATGATGATGCGGACATTGGCGAGGTTGAAATTCGCCCCTGCGACCCCGGCAAGGAAATTGAGGCTTCCGACCACCCACAGCGAACACGGAAGAACGCCGGCTGCCACCAAAAACCACCCGAGGATCGTGACGCTGAACAACGTCAGGGCACCGGCCATCACGGGTTTGCTCCCGGCTTCATCCATAAGACGCCCCACAAATGGCAGGCTCACCAGTGCCCCGATAAATGAAATGCCGGACAGAAAAAGAATCAGGGCCACGTCAAATTTCGGAAACTCCCGGAGATACTCGATCGTGAACACGCCCATGCTTCCGATCACCGCCATGAAAATCACATTGAAAATCAGGAGTTCCCGAAAAGATGGATAGGATAAAATATTCCCCCACGGGACCGGCTGGGAAGACTTGCGCACGGTTTCGGAGGCCTCGACCTCCGGGATTCTTCGGATGAAATTCAGGCTCAATGTCGCCCCGACGGCACTCATGAAAAACACGAGGGTATATTCCCAGGATTCGACCTCTCCGGTCATGACGATCGCCGAGGCAACGAGCGCGAGGAGCGATCCCACATGCATGAATATCTGGTCCAAGGAGAGGAAGCGTCCCCGGATTTCCTCGGGGATCAGGGTCGCGATCCATGGCATCCACGCCGCGGAGGAGATCCCGCGCAGAAGGTTGAAAACGAACAGGGAGGCGAGAATCACCGCCAGCTTGGATGTGCCGTCCAGAAAGGCGAGCAGCGGAACGACGGTCACGAGAAAGATGAAGATCGTGCGCAGGCTCCAGCCCATCAACACGAATCGCTTGTATCCGTAACGCCCGAGAAATTGCGCCGCCGGAAGCTGGAAAACCGTCATGAGCGGCGTGAACGAGGCGATGATTCCCAGGACGGTTGACGAGGCCCCGATGCTTTTTGCGTAGAGGATGATCGGTGCGCCCAGAATGATCTGGAACGAGACGGCGTTGCAGAGGTTGAACCAATGGGCGTTGAACGCGCCCTTGGGATACTGTTGAGAGGCCGGGGTCATCCCACCAGAAGGGAAAAACGCAGGAGAAAAAATTCCGGAGATCCAAGGCGCCAGGGAATCCTGAAACCCGGCCTGCCCGGAGGGATCACGGGACCATTGACGGAACGGAACCCTGAACGATGAGCAGGGAGGGACGAAAAACCGGGCCATCGGTCTTCGGGGGCTGGATCAGACTCTCGGCGATGAACGCCGGATTGATCGGGGCGATCAGGCTGTAACCTCCCTTGCCATCGGGCAGCATGGGGGTCCCCCACATGTTCCGGCACACAACCTCTTTTGCCGGGATCAATTCCCCGCGAAGTGCGTGGTTCATCATTTCGGGTTCCTGAGGGACGGAGAATGTGCCCAGAAAGGCACCGCCGGCAATAAGCAGCCAGTTCATATGCGCTTTTCAATAGACAATTTTCTCGAATATGAAAAGCGGATTATTTCGATTTTCGTAACTGTTCGGCAAAGAACCCGGCGGCCGGATGTGGAAAGGGGAGCAACTTTGCATTTTTCGCCGGATCGTGATATGCGGGAAGGCTCCTGCCGCGGGGAGCAGGCCGGTATTCCAGTGGTGGCGCGGCGTTG
>JBAYWC010000051.1:0-19413 GCA_041674265.1 Terrimicrobiaceae bacterium | reverse complement strand
TCACTTCCCATTCTCCCTCAACCCCGGCATGGGCTCCGACCTTTTGTGCGGTCTTCTTTTTCACCACAGTAGTTCGGCTTTTCCGTGCCCTTTTGTCTAGCTTTTTCTTTCCCCCTTTCTCTATCTGCTCCCGTTGGCTTCAAACCAAACGCCCTGGGGGAGGAGGGGGAAGACCCAAGATCTTCATCCCGCCGAACTTTGCGTATGGTCCCGCGGAAACGGGCGAACCATCGGGCCGGGTAAGACGCCGATCTTTGAAGCCGAATCCCGAAGGTCCGCTACATCACGTTGTCCTGAGCCACCGAGAGAACCCTGTTGAGTTCCGTGAGGGTGGCAACGGCGCGCTCCTCGAGACGGGCGAATTGTTCCGCGCGGACGGGATCTGCTGTTTCCTGCATGCGCGCGATGTCGCGGACGAGCATCCTCGCTGAAGCGATGACGGCGCGGAGCTGCCGGATGGACGTTTTATCCGTGCGGTTTTCCTTGTTGGTCTGCTGGAACCACTTCACCTGGAAATCGAACCAGGCAAAGGCGGCATTGATCGCATCGTAACCGCCGACAAGCTGCCCGTCCGGCGTGAAGGCCGGAGGGGTCGGATCGTTTGGCCGGATCGGCACCACAGCTTCCGGGGTTTCTCCAATCCCTCGCGTGGCCTTGGGATTGGCGATGATGGTCGGCGTGATGAAAACGATGAGATTCTTCTTCTTGCGCGAGCGCGTCTTGCTCCTGAAGAAATGGCCGACTCCCGGAATATCCTGGAGCAAGGGAATGCCGTTGTTGAACCGGGTATCGCCGGTCGTTTCAAGTCCTCCGACCGCCAGCGTGTAGCCCGAGTTCACCTGCAACGAGGCGTTGTAAACCCGCTCCGAGGTGACGGGATACAGATTGCTCCCGGTTCCAAGGTTCAGCGGTTCAAATCTCAGGATGTCCGAAATGGTGATGGCCACCGTCAACGCGATTTGATCGATGCCAACAGATTTTGGCAGGATGTTGATCTGGGTTCCCACAGGAAGATAGCCGAGGGTGCCGATATTCTGCGGAGCCACACCACCTGTGGCGACCTGGGTGACGCCTGCATTGATGGGCGTGTTCTCGGCGCTGGTGATCGCCACCTCGCGATTGTTGATCGTGAGAACCCGCGGATACTGGACGATGCTGGTCTTGTCGTCCGACATGAATGCCTGCAGGGCCAGTTGCACGTCGCTGGAGGTCAGAACTGCGGAATACGGCGCGGCAATGCTGACCTGGGTTGCCCGGTTTGCCTCGCTGGAATCCTGGGGGATCGTACCGGCCTGGGTGGAATCACCGGACCCTGTATTCACCGTGCGGCTGCCTGTGGAGTCCACGCTCAAGGTTCCGCTCGGCGACACGGTGATTTGCGAAGCTGTGAGTTTTATGCCGCCGTCTCCGGTGAGAGGATCGGGGTGCATGGTTCCCTTCCAGTTGATCCCGAATTCCTTGCTCGGGTTCTTCGTGGTCTCGAAAAATTTGACCTCGATGGCAATGAGGACCTGGGGCTGGTCAACAGCCATCAGGTAATCCGCAACCCATTTGTGCTGGGCGCGGGTGGCCACCACCCAAAGCGTATTCGTGTCGGAATTGTAAATCACCTGGGGCATCTGGGGCGGCACGTAGGTGGGGTTCAGCATCTGCGGAGTGTTCGAAACCACTTCTTGGACCACCGTGGAAGTGGTCGATTGAACGTTGGTGCCGGCATTCACAACCTCCCCGATGACCGAGCCATCCGGCCCGTAGGAAATCGGCGGCAACCCCAACATCACTCGAATCTCATTGATGATCCGGGGCGCCTTCGCGGCGAACACCCTCTGCGAATTCTGAAGCGGCATGTTCGCGCCGGTTGCCGTGATGGACGTTCCACCGGAGTTGGACTGGCTCCCCCCCCCATTGCTTTGGCTGGGATCGGCATCCATGCGGAAATCCACGCGATCCACGGGGTCGTAGCGAAGCCGGTAGGCGATGCCGACCAGTTTGTTCTCATTCTCTTCTTTGAGACGCCTCTCGCGCTCTTCATCGACAGTGCGCATATACCAGACGCCGTTTTCATACGTGAGGCGGATCCCATTGTCCCGGCACACGCTCTCAAGAGCGGTGAACGGGCTGGCTTCCATGGTGAAAGTCACCAGGCGCCTGTTGGCGGTGTCGCTCTCCGGGATGCCCACGAATGGAATGCCGGCATCATCGGCAAGGTAGCGCAGGGTGTCACGCAATGAGGCGCGGTCGAAGGTGAACATTTTCGGCGGTTCACGCCGCAAGCGCGATGCGACGACATTCCCCGGTCCGTAGTCCGGATAGGCCGCGTTGGGCGGCGGCTCGACCACGAATGGCGCGGGTTGTTGCCCAAAGGAACTCCCGACAAGCGACAGGAAAAGAACTCCCGGCAGAAGCATCAAGGGCAATTTCAATCTCACAAAATTCACAGCGATTTTCTGGGGAAGCTATCCGCGAATTCCGGCAGAAACCATTGAGTCAGATTGACGCGCGGCGGCTTCGGATGTGAATAACTTTTTCAACATGGGTTTGGGAGCTTTCCGATAACTCGAGAAACGTCGGAAGATGGGTATAACCAAAATTTCTGTCCCCTGACTAGCCGAAAGTTATGCAACTACGCAACAATAATCTTGATTTTTGCAGATGAAATTTGTAGATCAAGAAGCCATGAAAGCGACACGGTTTCCCCTTGCCTGCGGTTTCACGATGATCGAAGTGCTGGCCGTGCTGGCGGCCATGGCGGCGATCGGCGCCATCGGATACGTTGCGGTGACGGATGCCCGAAAAAATGCGGCCGACGCGAAACTGGAGTCGGACACGGCCACCGTCAACAGGGCCATCGAGATTTTCAAAGCCAGCGGCGGGGATCCCAACGCGCTCACCGGCTCGGGAACCACCGGCGTGGAGACCGTGTTGACCGAACTGAAAAAACGCGCCTCCTCTTCAACAAGCCTCGGAGTGACTGGCAGCGCCCTGGATGCCAGGGTTTGGTATGAGCCCAGTTCGGCATCGGACCCTGCCAGGGCGGTCTGGAACAATTCCACCAAGCGCTTCGAAGTTGTTCACAGCGGAGGGGCCGGCGTCAAGGAATTCACCCTGGATGAAACCCTGGCCTCCGCCGATCCCGCGACGGCTTCGCGCACGACGGCCAAGGAAACAGCCGACAATGGATGGGTCTGGAAGCATGCGCCCGCCACGGAGGTGGCGATGGCGCAAGGGTTCACCCCGGTGACCGGAACGGCGGTGAACCCCGGTATCTCCTCCCTCATTTCGTCCGATCTGGATAACGGCGCATTTGTTGTCGGGGAAAGCGGGACCGTGACGACGGAGGACAAGTTTTATGATGGAGCCGGTTATCCTCGGGGAGAGCTGGGGATTTTCTCCCTCGAGGGCATGGGAAATCCCCCGTATGACTTGAAGACTGCGGAAGGGCTCCGGGACTTCATGCGGGAGGCCGTCCGCAGGGTGGCCGAGGGAGGAACCCAGGGCGGTGTGGCAATGGACAGGTACGGCGACGGGAAGACGCTCACTTTCGAGCCGGGCACGGTGGTCGCATTTATTCTGATTCCCGACGCTTCATTTACCGATGCCCAGACGTTCCTTTCGGCAAGCGACCCCTCCATGGCATCCAGCAAATACCCGTTGACCTCCCTGTCCTTTGACACGGGGGACACCACCGGATTCTCCAAAAGTCAGGTGGTCAGCTTGGGAAATGACGTGAGGGCCATCGAAGACATGGCGGGCGGCGGCGACCAAGACTACGAAGATATCATTTGGAAAACCTCCGGGTTGACGGAGCCGGACTGGTCCACCATCAACACGATAACAGATCCCATTGATTATTACAGTCACTGGGACAATAAGCAGACAGCGGCCATAGAGGACATCAACATTCTGGATCGCGTGGGCAACGACCCCCTTTTGAACGGCACCAATCCCACTTTGCGCCAAGCGCTTCAGAACGCGGGGGCGATTCCTTGATCAACGCCCGTGCCAAAAAACGCACCGGGAATCAACCAATGGACACCTCAAAAATCGAAGGCACCGCCATGAGACCCGACATTGACAATCCGGCGCCAAAAACGAAAAGTTTCCCTTCCACTGATCCGATCCATGCGACTTCTTGAACTTCATCCGGACTCTCCCGTCGGCGAGCGAATCCGGGATCTCTCCACATCGGAAGGCGTCAGCGATTTTTACCTGACTCCCGGAGATCCGCTTTCCTACAAGCACAATGGACAGTTGATCTACGATGACACGGTTTTCGAGATGGCCCTGCCGGAATACCTGGAGCCGGGATGCGACGACAGCGCACTGGACCTGCACGGGCGCAGGTTCCGTGTGAGCCAGATGATCACCCAGGGACGGCTGCGGTGGGTCTTGAGGTTGTTGCCGAATGAAATCCCCCACCCTTCCTCGATCAAAGTCCCGACACCCGCACTGAAGGCGTTTCTCGAGGCCAAGAACGGGCTGTTCCTCATTTGCGGGGCGACGGGAAGCGGAAAATCGACGACCATTGCCTCGATGGTCCTTCATCGCGCCTTGAGAAGAAGGGAACATGTGATCTCCTTCGAAGACCCGATCGAGTTCATTTATCCCGACGGCCTCCCGTCGCTGGTCTCCCAACGGGAAATGGGCAGCGACGAACTGGACTTTTCCAAGGCGCTCCGGGCCGCCCTGCGGCAGGCGCCGGATGTCATCATCATCGGGGAGATCCGTGACGGGGAAACCGCGGAAATCGCCTTGCAGGCGGCCGAGACCGGCCATGTGGTCGTGGCCACACTCCACACATCGTCCGCCTCCCAGACCGTCCAACGCTTCCTGAAACTGATCCCCTCCGAGCGCCTCGACAGCTCGCAGGAAACGATGGCCGATTGCCTTCGTCTGATTCTTTGCCAGCGGTTGCTTCTCGACGAAAGGAAAGGAAAACGCTTCCCCATTCACGAGGTCCTGCTCCAGTATGACGGGGTGGTGAACATCATCCGCCGGGGGGACTTCAAAAAGCTTGATCAGGAACTCGAGACCGGGTGGAAGAAGGGGATGTATAATTTCCAGAAGAGCGTCTCCCTGCGGTTCGACGAGGGCTTTTCCGCCGGCCTCGCCCCGGAGTCCACGCCGTTCTCCTGGGACGAAGTGCAGGAATACCTCGAACGCCAGCCGGAGATCTCGCGATGAACTCGATCGACCTCAAGTCCATCCTCAATTTTTCGGCCTTCCGCCCGGAGCCGGATGATTCGTCGGCATCGTGGAAAAAGCGCTTTCCGGCGGAGAAAACCGTTTTTTTCGGCCTGGGGCGGGCCATGCTCTCCTGGCGGGGGATCGACCGTTCCGGCAAGCCGGGAGAATTGGAATCCGTGCGGGCCGAGCCGAAAGAAATCCTGGCTCAAACCTCCGACCACATCAAGCCATTGGCCGAGCAGGGTTGGTGTGCGGTCTCGCTCAACACGCGCTACGTGATCAGCCTGGAGACGAACCTCTCCCGCAGGACAGGAAGCGAGGAAATGCTGAAATCCAACCCGCGCGGCGTGCTGGGGGGAAGATACGAGCGGGGCAAACGCTATGCGCTCACCCACAATCCGGAAACCAATTCCTCGATCCTTCTGACCTTCGACGAGGACCAGACCCGAAAAACGGAAAGCATGTTCAGCGAGGCGGGGTTTCGGGTGGGACGTGTTTGTTGCGGTGCCTACGTTCTCTTGAAGCACGCCCTTGCCCAGACCAACACGGAGAAAGGCTCGGAAAAATCGGCCAACACCTTTTACATCGTTTGCTGCGAAGGGGCTGTCTGCGCCCTGGTTCAGGATCAGGACCGCTGGCTGGAACTCCGGTCCCGGACGGATGTTTATGAGGAGGACCTGACCCCCATCACCGACCTGCTCGCCCCCTTCCACTCCCGGCTCTCTCCGGAGATCGGAATCACGCTCGTCTGCGATGAGCCCATGGAGGAACTCCCGGATCGGCTGGCCAAAGTCTTCCCCGGCCGCGCGGTCAGCGACCTTTCCCAGCCCGCGTTGCTCGCCAGCTTGATGATCCAAAACTAATCATGCAAATCACCGAGCGACAGATCGACGACTTCAAAAGCGAGCGCAAAGACATCGCCCCGCCGCTGCCGGTGGTTCTGCGCCTCGTCCCCCTGCTGTTTTACTGCTCCATCGCCGTGGCGGTCATCCTGAGTTCCATTTTTGCCATCCAGTTCCAGTTGGCTGTCCAAAAAAGGGACAGCCACAAAGCCCAGACCGCTTCTCTTGCCGCGCAAACCCAGGACGCCAAGAACCAGCGGACGGCCCTGGAGTCCCAGATCAAGAAGGCCACGGATATCCAGAACTGGGTCGCCAGTTCGCGCCCCCTCCAGCCGCTTCTGGTGGAAATCATCAGGAGCATGGGCCCGCGTTCCTCGATCGTCGACCTTCGCCTCGACAGGGAAGCCGGCAACCCCTCCCAGATCAAAATGGGCCTCAGGATGGGAACGGATTCCACCAAACAATTGGACCTGACAGTCGAAAAAATCGCCCTGTTGAATTACCGGGCCTTCTCGCCCACGCAGACACTGGGCCGGGGGGAACTCGACTACAAAGCCACCTTGGTGCATCAGGACCCCCTTCGCCAGCAAACCGGGGAGGTGTCCCAGTGAACAACAAGCACATCGCCTGCGGGATCGTGACGCTGTTCATCGTCATCCTCGTGCAGCTCACGCTCTGGGTCCAGGGCCACCGCACCAAAGTCCAAAATGAAGCCGGCGCCGCCCAGCAGGCGGAGACGGATGCCAACGCGCAGTTGAACCAGGAACGCGCCCAACTCGGCGAACTCCGGCGGCAATCGACGGACCTGATCGAATTCCTCCGGATCTGGCAGCCCTATTTCACCACCATTGACAATCCCCAGAGCGCCGAGGTCAATCTCTCGATGCGCATCAAGGAGGCCAATTTGGTCAATCTGGCCCAAAGGTTCGAGCAGGCTCCGGTGAAGGGAAATGCCTCGATCCCGAATACGATGCGGGCCTTCTTGACATTCGAGGACGACTACGCCCGCCTGATGAACTGGCTGGGTGAACTGGAGGTCAAAATGCCGACCGTGAGGACAAGCAGCGTCCGACTCGCCAAAGGCACCAGGGCGAACGACCTGAGAATGGAAGTCGTGCTGGAACAACCGCTGTTGAAAAAATGAAGACGCAACTTTTCCCGCAGCCCGCCTCCGCGCGGCGCCTTTGTCCTCCGCTTTCCGCTCTCCGCCTTCCGCTCTCCGCTCTCCTCCTCCTCCTCCTTTTCTCCCTCCCGGTTCATGCATCGAGCGATCCCTCTCTCCTTCCGGATGGCCGCCAGGGGGTGGAGCTGCGTCCCTCCGAGCGAAACCCTTTCGCCCAGCAGATCGCGCCCGAGGTGGCTCCCACCACCACCCAGGAGGGGGCCACCGAGGATTCGCGGTTGCGCAGGATTTTTCGCGCCATGAAAATCGGGGGAGCCTCGGGAAAGGCCGGTGAAAAACGGGTTCTTTTGGGTTCCTTGATCGTCAAACCGGGAGACACCCTGCCTCCGATCCTGAATAACCAGATCGAGATGCTCAGGGTCCTCTCCGTGGACGATTCGTCCATTGTGCTGGCGTTTGTCGAAAAGGATCCCTCTGCGAGCGCCCGCCAGATCGTCCTTGGCTACAAATTGAAGCCCGAGGTAAGCCGGGTCATGTTTGGAGAAGCTTTTGAGGAACTGACGAAAGTGGGACCAGGCGGGAAGATCGACGCCCCGCCGCTCACAATCCAAGGAGTGAACGACCTCCTGAAAGGCAGCCGGGAGGCCGACCTCAGAAACATGGCGGATCGCGATGTCCAAATGATGGGAGTGGTCCAGGATGTTAAACCCACTGAAAAGAAAAAATAGCGGACGAAAGCGGGATCGGGCGCATCTGCGAAAGTTGCAAACAGGGAGAACAGGCGTCCCGCCTGTTGGGGCCCAGGCTCTCGTATCGGGTCGTCCCGCCCTACACGGGCGGAAAACCAACGCGATCGCGCCTCGTAACAATAGGAAAAGACGAATGTTTGGTGCAGGGAGCACAACCGAAACGAAGTGGAGCATCGCCCATGCCCCCTGGCCATCCATCGCCGATTGCAACTCTCCCAGATGCGCCCGGCGGGATCCCCGCGCGACCGGCTTCACGTTCGTCGAGATTGTCGTCGCTCTCGGCATCGGGGCCATGGTGATCGCGGTGGCGGCCATCGCCTATGGCGCGATCGGGCGCAATGGGATTTCACGGAGGCAGGTGAATGTCAATATCGGTTCCTCCGCCATGTCCGCCTTCTATGGCTCGACAAACCCCGGCAACGTCCAGATTGCCGTGAGCGAAGCCCCCAGTTTCGGGGCGGCGGCCATGGCCGACAACATGCGCGGGCGTTTGTTGGAAGACATCGCCTCGGCCAGCGCCGTCGTCTGCCTGGCCCGCAATGCGCCGAACCTTTCCCGTCCGACCAACCTGATCCTTCCCGCGGGCCTCGACGCGCGCAAGCTGGTCACTCCCGAGAACTTCCGAACCAATCTCATCCAGACGAACACGGGGGCCTATACCAATTTCAGCACGAACAGCCTGGGCAACGGCTCGACCGTCGCCAACAACCTCTCCATCTATGTCCTGTCTTCTCCTCTCAACGCGACGAACCTCACCGTGACCGCAATCTATGAAAGCGACTGGCTGACCGTCACCAATGCCCCGGCGGGAGTCTACGCTTCGGTTCGTCGATACGTCGGCAACACCATGACCGATTACTACCATGTGTTTTATCCTGATGCGACGCACAACCCGACCAACCATCCTGCCGCCGCCTTCTTCACCAGAAGCGACACGACGACCGGCGATCCCCGCTACCGGCTTGCCGAAAACCAGCCGTTCTATTTCGTCTGGTGGCCGGATCCCATGAATCAAACGAACGGGTCCCAGTATCCGGGCGAGGCCACGATCCCGTCCGGCGCCCGGGGAGACTACATGCTCCAGTCTGGGGCCACCTCGTATTTTTTCGTCATCCCCGCATTTCCCCCACTATGAAAAACCTGCCGAAACGCATGGCGAACGTCGAGGGGACGATCATGATTTTCGCGTTGTTCGTCGTCCTGGCGGGAGCATTGGTGCTGGCCGGATGGGTCCAGATGCTGGCGACAGCCAACGTTTACCCCGACACCGCCGCCGAGGGGATGAAAAACCGGATCGCCCTCGAGAACGCCCGGGCTCTCACGAGGCAATACCTGCTCACGGAGCTGCCATCCGGCACCAATGCCAATGTTTCGGCCGGCCTGGCAGATGACTGGGGAGGATTTGCGATCAACTTCAGCAGTGGCTTCTGGACCAACACCAACTTCATTGCGGGAAACCCGTTTTCCCCGTTCGGCGACCGTGCCTTCGCCGTGACGAATCTGGCGACGCTCTCCAACAGCAGCCAGTCGGTCGTCCAGCGGTTTTTGATCAAATCCCGCAGCCCCCTGCTCGCCGGCTATCCCCTGGTCCAGCACCTGAGCGCCCTGCCGATCGTGGGCGGCTGGGCACCGGCAACCAACATCTACTACAACGAGGCCATTGGATTCCCCGGCTCCCCCCAGGTGCCTTTCACCTCGGGAACGAATGCCGCGGGGGCGGGCACGAACGGCTACCTCGGCTACTTCGTGTCCCCGATGAGCGCGATCTCCGATCCGGGGATGTCCGGAACCCTGGCCACCGGCGTGACCTACCCCACGAATACTTTCTCGACGACCGGGGCCGTTTACGTCCCGCCCTCCTACACGAACGGCTCCACCATCACGAACAATTACATCAACGGAAGAGCGACGGCCGTGCTTGCCTCCGCACAGGGAAATTCCATCCTGCGGTATGAGATTCCGGCCAGCCTGACAAACAAGTTCACATTCACATACCTGGTCACGAACATGAGCACGAACCTGAGCACGAACGTCGTCGTCACCGCCACGAACCTCACTGTCACCAACACGACTTACATTTGGAATAAAAGACATACACGGATCATCGGCACCAACTACGAATACGCCACCAACTACACCTACGCCACCAACATGGTCTGGACCACCAACTACGCCACCAACACCTACGTCGACAACTACACGAACTCTTCGATCACCAAGCTCACCATCGTCGGCTCAACGAGCACGAACGCCCTGCACATCATCGTGCCGACGAACAATACGACCACCACAAACATCACGCTCAGCGGCCTCAATAACACCCGCAGGATTTACCTGAACAACCAGAGCGCCACCGCTCTGGAGCTGCAAACAGCCACGACCAACGAATCCTACAATTGGTGGCTCGCGGCAACACTCAGGTCGGCGCTCACCGTGCGCGCCCCTTCAGGAAGCGGGCGATCCCTGACGATCACAAGCGGGTTCCGGTCGGACCAGGCCATCAACCTCAATTCCGGAAACCTCAACCTCGTTCCCACCCCGAAAGCCACCGGCACGGTCATGGACCCCATCGAGTTGATTTCCGACCGCGTCCTCTGGATCGAGGATGGGCGCGACCCATGAACCTACAAAGGAAAATGAACAGCCACAAAAAGGCAGACGCACAAAAGAAAGAGTTGAAAGATGCAAAACATTCATCCGAAAGGTGAAGTGGCAGGTCTTTGGAAATATGCTGCGATCTGCTTGTTTTGTGGCTTTTGTGCATTTTTGTGGCCATGCCAATTGCGGAATTTAGGATGAAAGCTTCCTTTTTCGCGCGGGCAAAACCGGCGGACAGGGGCGCCTACTCGTTGATCGAGGTGCTTGTTGCCGCGGCGATCCTCGCGATTGGAATTTCCGCCGCCGCCCTCCTGGCCAACACGCTTCTGGTCCAGGAGCAGTCGAACGGCTATTCCCTGCGGGCATTCAATGCCCAGGAGCAGGCCGCTCGCCTCTGGCAACTCGGCCTCGATCCCGCAACGATCACAAACATCCTTCCCGAGAGATGCTCGGCAGCCAACCCGCCTCCCGCCTACTCGATCCATCTCGACTTCGATACCAATCCCGCCACCACGACGGTCTCCGGCCTCGTCACAGTGGAACAACTCAATCCCCTCCGGATCGTCTTCCACTCGGGAACCGACGCGAGCAACAATCTCGTTTACAAAACCAACGACATCGTCGTGGTCCGCCCGGTCATCAGATAATTTCCTTCACTCCAGCCGCACCCGCGGATCGACCACCGCATAAAGAATATCGGACAGCAGGTTTCCCAAAAGAACGAGGGCTGCCACGATAAAATTCAGGGCCACCAAAGTCGGGTAGTCCCGCTCCAGGACCGCCTCGTAGCCCAGGCGCCCCATGCCGGGATAAGCGAAGATCGTTTCCACAATCACCGCTCCCCCGATCAAGGCGGGCAGGAGCGATCCGATCCCGGTGATCAGCGGGCGGATGGAATTCCTCAACGCGTGTTTGTAGAAAACCACGTCCTCCCCGAGCCCCTTGGCCCGGGCGGTGCGGATAAAATCCTCGCGGAGCGTCTCGAGCATGCTGGCCCGGAGATAGCGGGATTGGACCGCGATTCCGCCGAGCGCCAGCACGACGGCCGGCAGCGCGATGTGCCAGGCCCGATCCAGGCCGGCGGCCAGGAAATTGGAAAATTCGATCCCGTAAGACTGGGTCCCCAGCACGGGCACCGTGGTGAATTTCACGAGACCGATGATCGCCATGTTGGCAATCCAGAACGTTGGGACCGCGATGAAAACGAAGGCCAGCAAAGAGACCCAAAAATCCGGCGGCTTCCCGGCATGCCGGGCGCAATAAACCCCGAGAAGAAGACCGAACGTCAGCGAGAGAAGAATCGAGGCGATGTTCAGCGTGATCGTGGCCGGCAGGCGTTCCAGGATTTTGTCGAGCACGGGCCGGTCGTCCTTGATGCTCTTCAGGCGTCCGCTGAACAGATCCCGCATGTTCAGCCAGTATTGCTCATGGAGCGGCTGGTCGAGATGGAATTTCTTCCGGAACATCTCCTTCACCTGCGGCGTGATCCTGGGGTTCAGCTCCCCCCAGGGGTACGGGCTCCCCGGCGCCAGGGTGATCATGAAAAAGGAGATCAGACTGATTCCAAAAAGCAGGACGATGCTGATCAGAAGACGCCGGACAACGAAATTTAGCACGCGGGGAGAATGGATTCATCCGCCCGAAAGCGCAAGCGCGGGAAACGGATCCGCGCGGAACGGCGACGGCAAGGGCCGACCTCCGCGTAAACCCATGTTTTCACGGCTCGGACGGCACCTCGGGAGGGGCGCATCTGTGAGAGTTGCAATCGGCGATGGACGGCCAGGGAGCATGGGCGATGCTCCACTTCGTTTCGGTTGTGCTCCCTGCACCAAACATTCGTCTTTTCCTATTGTTACGAGGCGCGATCGCGCTGGTTTTCCGCCCGTGTGGGGCGTGGCGGCCCGATGCGAGAACCTGGGCCCCAACAGGCGGGACGCCTGTTCTTGTTTGCAACTTTCGGGCGCCCGGGACGCAAGCAACGCTATTTTTTCCAATAAAAGTGTGAGAGAAACAACACATGGAGCACACTCCGGCCATTTTGATCCGCAGACGCACCTGGGGTGACACCAGTTGGATCGTCACATGGCTGACCCTCGGGCACGGGAAGGTCTCGACCATGGCCCGTGGAGCCCGGCGTCCCGCCAGTCCGTTCGCGGGCAAGCTCGACCTCTTTTATATCGGGGAAATCTCGTTCGTGCTCTCGAAAAAGTCCTCCCTGCATACCCTGCGGGAGGTTCAGATCCTCGAACCGTTCGACGCGGCGCGCCTCCCGGGTTCGAATCTTTTTTTGTGCGGTTATTTTGCGGAACTCGCGGATTTGGTGACGGAACCCGGAGCCCCGGTTTCCGGAATCTTCGATCTCCTCACCCGGGCGCTGACCCACCTCAAGAGCCAGCCCGCCTCTCTTCGCGCACTGGATTTTTTCGAGAAGGAATTGGGGCGCACATTGGGGATCGGCGATGCCTCCTCGTCTCCCCTCGCCGTCCTGGAGTCCCACTGCGGAAGGATTCCCACATCACGCCCGGCTCTCCTCCGGATGCTGAAAACGTAAAAATCCTCTCGTCTGGAAGTCGCGATCCGGGTAGAAAAGCGGCCATGCAGACAACCGCAAATTTATGGGAGGTTCTCTGCAAGGACCTGGAGGCTCAGCGCAGCCAGACTTCCCTTGAGCAACATCGCGTGGCGGCCCAAAAGTTCAAGGAGGCGGCCCGGCAGGTTTTTCGACAAAGCAGTCCCCGGCTCAGCGACGCGCTGGAAATCGCGGGCGATGTCTGCCAAGCCTCCGGGTTTCTTCCCGATGCCGTGCTGGATTTCAAAGACTCGCTCGCCCACAACCTCGAGAATGGCAACATCACGGCCTCGGCGCGTGTGGCGGCCAAATTGGCGCTTCTGTCGGAACACCAGGGCGAAGAAGACGCGGCGAGGCAATACTACAGCCAGGCCCTCGAACTTTACGAAGCCGCCCACGATTATTCGCAACACTGCATGCTGGCCAGCAACCTGGCGGGACTGGAAAAACACGCGGGAAATTTTCCCGCATGCGAAAAGCACTACCTGCAGGCGCTGGAAACGGCCATGAGGCTTCACGGGGAAATCCACCCGTCGGTGGCGCTCGTCTGCAACAACCTCGCCGTCGCCTATACCGAAGCGGGCGATTGGGAGCGCGCGGAAAACCTGCACATGCGCGCGCTCGGAATCCGCGAACAGGTCTTCGGCGCCATGCACCCGGACGTGGCCCAGTCGCTGGCCAACCTCGCCGTCGTCTATCATTCCAGTTCCAATTTTGAAAAAGCCCGCGGCTACTACGAAGCCGCGCTGAAAACCTACCTCGCCTTCAAAAAACCGGACGCGCCGGAACTGGCCTCGCTCAAGGCAAACCTCGAAAAACTCAGCGCCTGCAACTGATGGCCCCCGTGATCCTGACACCCGCCGAAGCCCGTGCCGAGCGTGACCGCCTCGTCAAAAACGGAAAACAACTGGTCTTTACGAACGGATGCTTCGACATCCTGCACCGCGGCCATGCGGAATACCTGTCCTTCGCCCGCACCCAGGGCGACGCCCTCTGCGTCGGGTTGAACAGCGACGCATCCGTGCGCCGGAGCAACAAAGCGCCGGGGCGTCCGATCAATCCGGAAGGAGACCGGGCATTCGTTGTCGGGTCCCTGCGCGCCGTGGATTTCGTCGTGATCTTTGACGAGGATGAGCCGAAGGATCTGATCGCGCGGATCCTTCCCCAGGTGCTCGTGAAGGGGAAGGACTGGGCGCATTACGTCAGCGGGCGCGAAATCGTGGAAGCGCACGGCGGGCGGGTCGTCCTCGCCGAAATGGTTGCCGGGCGGTCCACGACGAACACCATCGAGCGCGTGCTCGCCAGCCAGGAAAAGTAGCCCGGGCATTCTCCGGATCGCTTCTCTCCGCGGTCTCTGCGCCCCTGCGTGGGGAAGCGCGGAATTCGGGTTCACGCGGTCAGCGCAAAACGCTCGGATCCGAGGAGCCCGGATTTTTCCAGGGAGGCTACTCCCATGTCTTGGTCTTGAAGCCAAGTGCATTGGCATTCTCTGAAACTGCGCGCTTCACCTGATCTGACGCGCCGCCCGGAAATTCCGCCGAGACTTCGAGAGTCACCTTCACCGTAGCGTTTGGATCACCGCCAAGAATGGAGATGATCTCTTCAGCTATTTGCACGAGCCGGACTTTTGCTGTGACCGGGGTAATGTCGGCTGATCCGTAGAACATCTTCGAGCGCGAAGATGCGGGCACAGGCGTCGGTCCGGTCGGCGGTTGTTCCTGCACCGACGTGCCGGTGGTCAATATGACTGCCGGAGGCGAGATTCCTTGGCCTGGTTGGAATGGTGGATTCACCGCTTCGTAGGTTTTTGCTGCACATGGCTCAATGAGCAGCAGCGTGTCGTCAAATTGGACGTCCGAGTCGCCGAGTTTGAACCCGTCGAATTTTCCATCATGTTCGCCGTAGGCAGTGCCAAAAAAGTCACGGGTTCCAGCTCCTTTGACAACGGCCTGCGCGATCACTCCGCGATCTTTCAAGCGAGGCAGATAGAGGTATCGAAGCGTGTCTTCCCAAAAGTCGGCGGCCTTCACAGCGAGCTTGTCGGCCTTCCAGTAAAGTTCCTTGAGTTTGGTGCGAAGATGAATGGGCGACCAAGTGCTGATCACCCACTCGTTGTCGAGACACACGCGCTCGATCTCCGGCCCCAAGGCCGCGCCACCGGTGTTGAGGGGGAAATTCTCCACGCTTGGTTTGCCGGTGGGGTTTTCCTGCGATGGACAAAGAAGCCATTTGAAACATTCGCGGGCAACTCGCGGGAGCACATCTTCTGCACCTTTGAGTTCCTTCCTGGCTTGCTCGGCTTGGAGGTTGTCCAAGACCAGACGCATGGCGGCGACATCCTCGACGATGGAATTCCACGCCAAGGCCACGCGGATGCAATCGCGGAGTCTGGTCAAGACTCCGTGGTCGGGGGCGAGGAAAAGCAGGCGGTTGCCGCGATACCTTGGCTTCGTGCCGTTGTTGCGCACGTAGTCCAGCGCCGCCTCGTTGGCGAGGCGCGGTTCTTCCCTGGAATAAAATTGCTCCGGTGGCAGCACGACCAGGCGCAGCGCGCTATCGTCAGGCACATCGCTGTGCGGGGTAAAGATATGGACACCGTCAAAGAATGTCGCTCCTGCGGCGAGCTTCTTGACGATCTCGGCCATCCGTCCCCGCACTTCGTTCTTGTCCTCGAACCGCTTCTTCCGCTCTTCCATCTCCCGGCGCAGGTTGGCGCGGGTGTCGAACCAATAACGGGTCGCATCCTGCGCTTTGTCGCCGGAGGAACTCATGTAGTGGAGCTGGTCGGCCAGTCGGTTCAGCGCATCGGAGTAAAGCGAGGATGTCTGGCCGGGTTGGAGACAGCCAAGCAGCACCCGCGCCCGGTCGATGCCTCGTGTTCCGGCTTTCATGTTCACCGAAGACGGCGCACTGCTCAGAAACACCGTGCGTGCCACACGCCGGGCGGCCTGCACGGAGCCGAAGCGCGTCTCCTTCGCTTCCAGCATCGTTGTTTCGGCCCGTTCGCCATCTACGTCGCGGTCCATCACCGGATCCCAGCCGGGGCCGAGATAATAGATCAGCTCGTTCCGTGCGCTGCCATCATAGAGCGGCAGGCTGCCGGGGAGAATCATGAGGTCCTTGTTGTTGTCCTGCCACAGACGGAAGATCACCTTGGCCATGAGTTTCAGCACACCGCGGGTGCGCTGGAATCCATCAATGGTTGTCCACTCCTCATAGAGTTGAGCGAAAACCTCGGGGTGGATCGGATAGCTCTGCACCATCCGGTCAAAGTATCGGGATTCCTGGGTTTCCTGCGGCATCTTGGCCCCTTCGTCCACATAGGCGTCGGCGAAGGCACGGCAGATCTGGTCACGTCCCTTCGCATCCTTGATTTGCTCGAACAAGCGCCGCCGCACAATCTCGAAGGCCTCCTCCGGGGCCACGGTTTTCCAGAGTGCCTGCACGCGGTTAAACACAGGCTCCAATGCCTTCAGGGCAGAAATCCCGCGAGGCCCGCCTGCCTGACTGTCGGATTCTGGAAGCGACGCCAACACCACAGCATTCGGCACCAGCTTTGCCGCCTCTGTGAGCGATTGGATAAAGCTCAGGTTGCTGTCGTAGGTGCCACCGCTGAGCGCCTGACTTTCCACAAACTGCCGGATGTAAACGACCAACTCATCCAATAGCACCACGCACGGCGCGTAGCGGCTCAGCAGTTCCATCAGCACTTCCTTCCCCGGTGAGGTCCCGTTCTCATCGGCTTCTTTGACCATGGCATAGCCCTCGGCTTTGCCGAGCTGCCACGCCAGTTCACCCCAGAGGGTGCGAACCGGCTGCTTGCCATGTTTCCACGGCTGGCCAGGGGCGTGGGCGGTGCCATCGAGCACTGCGATCTGGGCCTGTGGAACATCCATCAGCCCGGCTTGGTCGAGCAGAGCCGGGATGCCGGTGAGTTCACCCAGCGGACATTTGCGTGATGCCAGATGATACACTGCCAGCAGCGTGTGTGTCTTGCCGCCCCCGAAGGCGGTTTGCAGTTGGATGACCGGCTCGCCGCCTTTACCGTTGAGCCGCTGAGCTACTTGCGTGAGCAGCCGCGCCATGCCCTCGGTGATGAAGGTTCGCTCGTAGAAGGCTTTCGCGTCGCCGTATTCCGGCGTGGCCTTGCCTGTACTCACCGCCGTGAGGTCGGCGGCGAATTCGGATTGTTGGAACGTGCCGTTCAGCACGTCCGGGTGGGGAACGATGATTTCTCTCCAGGGTTTCAGGCTCATAACATTTATTCGGGTGGTAACGGTTCCAACCAAGCGCGGACGGTATCCGTGAGACGGTATTTTTGTCGCGGGCTGGTGGGTTTCTCGGGGATGGTTCGCTCCAACGCGCCACCATCGAGAAGCGGCTGGAGATAGCTCTTTAGAAAGGTCTCGCGGTGCCGCAAGCCAAATGCCGATTGAATTTCCATGGCAGTTCTGGGCTCGGAAAAAAACGCAGCGACGGATGATCCGACTTGCGGGCTGACTTGCGGGGCAGCTTGTCCGGCAACTTGTCCGGTCCTTTGCAGAAGGATTTTTAATCCGCTTTCAATCAGCGTCTTGGATTCGGCCCCGACTTGCGGGGCAGCTTGTCCGGTGACTTGTCCGGTGACTTGTCCGGTGACTTGTCCGGTGACTTGTCCGGTGACTTGTCCGGTCGCTGTCGCAGGGGCTGGCCGGAGGGGCAGGCGGACGAGGAAATAGGTCCGGTCCTCATCAGTCTCAAACCGTGGCTTCTTGGGCGAGCCGTTTTCACTCATCGCGCGCAGGATGGTCGGGATGCCGGTGTTGCGGCCTTCGCTCAACTCCAGCTCCTTCAAAAATTCGCCGATGCGACGATTGCGGTAGCGTCGCGCCACCGGCCGTCCGGCCCGGAGTTCGTCCATCGGGATCGAGCGATCCGGGCCGGGAAAACTCTGGATGAGGATTTCATCGGGCATTACCCGAACTTCAATCGGTTCGCGCTCCTCGTAGCTGCGATGATAGACCGCATTGACCAGCGCTTCCTCCAGCGCGGCATACGGCAGATTCCAATACCGTTCCGCCTCGGCCTGGTCGGCGCGCTTGCGGACGTATTCGACCAGCACATTGTTCTTCAGGTGCGCGAGCGCATCGCGCAGCATGACATCGAGAGGGCCGGTGAACGGGCGCTCGACGATGTCGCCCCCGCCGGAACCGTGCGGGAACTGCACGACATCAATCTGCGTGCCGGGAAACCAGGTCGCCGGTCTGCCGGTGAAAAACAGCAGCCCGACGTTGAGCGGCATGGGGGCTTCGGGTGGGCCGCCAAGCAGGTGCATATCCTGCGCGACCTCCGCCAGCGGACGGCTCGCGGACAGGGGTGCGAGATCGCTCTTCACCCGCGTGAGAAAGCTCTCGATAAAACCGAACTGGAGATCGCCGCCCGGCACCCAAATAACAAGCAACAGTTTGCCCTGCACCTGCACCGGTTCGCAAATCGGGTGGTAAGCCGGACGCAGTTTGTGTCCCAGCTCCAGCAGCTTCTTCTGGATGGCATCAGCCTGCTCAGATTCCAATCCTTTGGGCGGCAGGACCGGCTTCCCGTCTTTTTCCGCGACGCCGATGACGAGGTAGCCGCCGCCCCAGTTGTGAAAATCGTTTGCGAAGGCGCAGACGCTGCGCAGCACGTCCTCCGGGTTCCACCCCTCCTTGAACTCCAAACGCTCCCACTCGACCACGCGGCCGGTGAAGAGTTCCTGGATGTTAATCGGTAGTGCCATCGAGATAGTCAGCGTTCAAATCCGGGCAGTTGTCCATCAGCTAGTTTCGGTGCAGCGGAGGCGACGCTTTCGATGCCGGTCCAACTCGTGATCAGTTCGTTGTAGGCGCGGGCGTCTTCGGCTTGGCCGAGGCGTTCGCAAAGGGTGTAGAGGCGGTAGGCGAGCTGGCGCAAGGCTTCGGCTTTGCCGCCGAGAGCCGCGAGGAGCGCGCCGGAGGCGGATTCGCCGCCGTGCTTCAGGGCGCGGATGAGCTGGTGCAGGGCTTCCCAGACCGGCGTGCGCGTGTCGGTGCGCGGGTCCCAATCGGTGGGATACTCGGCCCACTTGAGCAGTCGCACTTTGCCGCCGCCGCTTTGCAGCACTCCGGCTTCCCTCATGGCGTCCACGCTGGTGGATTTGGATCGGGCCAGCACGTCGGCTTCACCAAAGACGCTTTCCGTCCAGCCGTGTTGCTCGAACCAGTGCAGGCAGAACTGGGTGTCGGGATCAAAGTCGTCCTCGGCGAGAAAGCGGTTGATGAGCTGGAGGGCGGTGCGCACGCTCATGAGCGAGCCGTCCGCCTCCAGCACGGCGGCGTATTTGGAAAAAAC
>JBAYWC010000050.1:0-19907 GCA_041674265.1 Terrimicrobiaceae bacterium | reverse complement strand
GATATAAAACAATACAATCAACAGTTATTTTGATTATTGTGGATATATTACTTGCTACATTTTCGTGTAGTTTCACTGATTTGCAGTCACTTAGAAAAAAATCAGGGGGAAGTTAGGCTAAGGTTCTCATTAAAAAAAACACGAGCGCTACGGATGCCTATTTGCCGGATATTCCTCGCGACCGATAAACACCGCGGAAAATGGGGTCAGGCATGGTTTATCGATGTCAAGCTTGACGGATGTAGCAACAGTTGGAACTGGGGTCAGGGTTCAAAATCTTGCATTTTCTGGTAAAGCCGCTTGCGCTGAGCGGGATATTTTCTTCGTCGGATGGGTGAAATCGGGCTCCGCAAGGTTGTGAGAATGTGATGGCGGAGCAGGGGAGCTCGGAAAGGTGTTTCCGGCGAGGGCACCGAAAACGCCACGCGGGGGCGCGTGTGCTCCCCGGACGGGAATTTCGCAAACCGCTTTCGGAATTACCCGCCTTGTTTCCAAGGATTGAGCAGGGGAACTTCATCCGGGTAATCGCCGGTGTTCCTTGTGACGAGGACCAGGTTGTGGGCGAGTGCGGTGGCCGCGATGAGGCTGCCGAGAACCGGGAGGTGGCGGCCCTTGCGTTGATGCCGGGCGCAGAGTTGTCCCCATTCGCGCATGACCTGGCCGGTCGGCGGCAGCAGGCGGTTTTCGGACCAGCGGTCCAGGCGCTCAAACCATGCGGTGATCTCTTTTTTCCGTTTGCCCGCCGGGAGGAGTTCGATGCCCTTGACGATTTCTCCGAGGGAGATGGTGGAGAGATACGCTTCGTGATCGTGGGCATCCAACCAGTCCATGACCGCTTCATCGGGCTTGGGGGACTCGCTCAAGACATCGGTGTCGAGCAGGAATCCCATTTTACTCAAAGCGGAGGGTACGACCGACATCCTTGTCACGGGAAATCTTCCATCCCTTCACCGGGCATTCGCGCAGAACAGTCGAAAGCTTTTCCCTGCCCGTCTCGCGGGCATATTGTCCGGCGTCAACAATGACGACGGTGGCACGGCCATGCCGCGTAATGGTCTGGGGACCGTCGCTCAACGCCAGGTCCACCACCTCGCTGAACCGGTTTTTGGCCTCTTGTAATTGCCACGTTATGTCCATTAGAACCAGCCAGTCTGGCCAGAATGTCAACAAGGAACGGGACGGTTTGTCGCCATTTGCTGTTTTGAGGATGTGCTGGCAGCGAGGAAGGGTGTTTTCGGCGGGGGCGCCGAAAACGACACGCGGGGCGCGTGTGCTTCCCGGAAGAAAGCCACATGTGGGCAGATCCTCAACAGGACTGTCTCGACGGTGCCGCCCATGCAGCCCGGCATGTTTTTTTCTATCGACCCGGAGTGGTGGAGGAAGCGGGGGATGCCTTGGCGATTGTTGCGGGAACGGTGATGGCTTTTTGTTCGGGGGATTTTTGGATCGTGGGCCTGCAAATTTTCAGCAGTGCCGAAAAGAGTTCGATGGCGGAGTCGTTGAAGGTGTTCCGCCCTACGCGATGCGTTCGAGGAGGAAGGGCTTGAGGTCGGCGATGGCGAGGCGTTCCTGCTGCATCGAGTCGCGGTGGCGGAGCGTCACGGTGCCCTCTTTTTCGGGGCCATTTTCGCCGATGGTATCGAAGTCCACGGTGATGCAAAAAGGTGTGCCGGCTTCATCCTGGCGCCGGTAGCGGCGGCCGATGGCTCCGGATTCGTCGTAGAAAACGTTCATGTCGCCGCGCAGGGATTGGACGATTGCGCGGGCGGTCTCGACGAGGGCGGGTTTGTTTTTGAGGAGCGGAAAGACGCCGCACTTGATCGGGGCCATGCGGGGATGGAAGCGCATGACGTTGCGGGTCTCGGACTTGCCCCTGTCATCGGTCACGATCTCCTCGGCGAAGGCCTCGCAGAGGAGGGCCAGGACTGTGCGGTCGGCTCCCGCGCTGGGCTCGACGACGTGGGGAACGAAACGCTCCTTCGTCTCCTCGTTGTAATAGTCGAGCGGCTTGCCGCTGTGCTCGATGTGCTTCGAGAGGTCGTAGTCCGTCCGGTAGGCGATGCCCTCGAGTTCGCTCACGCCGAACGGGAACTCGTATTCGAGGTCGTAGGTTTTTTTGGAATAGAACGCGCGATCACCATCGGGGATGTCGTTGATGTGGATCTTCGAGCGGGGAATGCCGATGTCCTCGTAGAATTTGAGGCGTTGCTCAAGCCAATAGTCGGTGAGCTTGAGCCCGTCCTCCGGGCGGCAGAAGTATTCGATTTCCATCTGCTCGAACTCGCGCGAGCGGAAGATGTAGTTGCGGGGGTTGATCTCGTTGCGGAACGCCTTGCCGATCTGGGCGATCCCGAACGGGAGCTTCTGGCGCGAGGTGTCGAGGATGTTGCGGAACTGGACGAACATCGCCTGGGCGGTCTCGGGGCGGAGGTAGACGAGGTTGTCGTCGCTCTCGACCGGGCCGGCGTAGCTTTTGAACATGAGGTTGAACGCGCGCGGTTCGGTGAGGTCGCGGCTGCCGCAATTCGGGCAATATTTCGCGCCGTCCTTTTCCGGCAATTGGTCGGCCCGGTGCCGGGTTTTGCACAACCGGCAGTCCACCATCGGATCCGAGAACGTTTCCTCGTGGCCGGAGGCTTTCCAGACCGCGCGGTTCATGATGATCGAGCCGTCCATGCCTTCCATGTCGTCGCGCTCGCGGACGTTGCGCTTCCACCAGAAGTCCTTGAGGTTCCGTTTCAACTCCACGCCGAGCGGGCCGTAGTCCCAGAAGCCGTTGATCCCGCCGTAGATCTCGGAGGATTGAAAAATGAAACCGCGCCTCTTGCAGAGGCTCACAATTTTTTCCATGCGCAGGGAAGACTCGTCTTTGGCCATAATGAGAACCGCCCATCAAACCCGACCGCCGCCAGGCCGTCAACGCAGCAGTCGGGATTTATCCCTGAACAGCCAGCATCCCCACGATCTGGCCGGAGGCATTTTCGACCACCACGGGGACGAGCGGAGGGATCGACGCCATGGCGGCGGTGAGCGGAACATCCCCTTGGATCCTGGCCACCGGCTGCGCCAAGTCGTCAACGAAACGGGCACCGAAGCCGTCGGCCATGGCCTTTTCCAAAGCGAGAACGCTCACGATCCCGACAGCGCGAAGCCCGTGGTCCACGACCGGAAAAACCCCCTGCCTGCCCGCCCGGGCGAACGCCAGCGCGTGCGTGACCGGCGTGCCGGTCGGAATCGAGGAATAGCCGGAAAACATCACGTCCGAGACCTTGCGGTTGCCGGCCCCGGTGCGGAAACGCGCATACGCGAGCTCCTGCTGGGCTCCGACAAAGACGAACATCGCGATAAAGAGCAGCATGCTCGGCCCTCCGGAGAAACTCCACACGGCGAAACCCACCGCCAGCCCCTGGCCGACGCGGGCCGCGATCGTGGTGGCCTGCGCGTAGTCCATCACCATTGCGAGCAGCGCCCGCAAGACCCGGCCGCCGTCCATCGGGAACGCGGGGATAGCATTGAAAACCACCAGCATGACATTCACGTAGAGCAGATTCTCCACCAGGCCTCCTCCCCGCTCGATATCGGCGAGATCCGACATCCGAAGCTTTGCGGCCATGAAGGCGACGAGCGCCAGGGCGATGGCCACGTTGACCGCCGGCCCGGCGACGGCGACGGCGAGCTCCTGCGCCGGCTTGTCGGGCATGCGCTCGAGCCGGGCGACGCCCCCGATTGGCAGCAGCGTGATATCCGGGGTGCGGATCCCGTAGACGCGCGCCGCGAACGCGTGGCCGAACTCGTGGAGGAGCACGCAGAGGAAAAGCAGCAGCGTGAACCCCACCCCCTCGATCGCGCCGCGCACCCCGCCCTGCTGCCAGTAAACCGCCCCGAAATACGCCAGAACCAGCAGGAACGTGACGTGGATTTTCACTTCGATTCCGGCGACCCGGGCGACTTTAAATGACCAGCGCATAAAAATTTGGTTTTCCGTGGGAGCGGTTTGGCATTATCACACCCGTCTCGTGAAGGGCCGCCGCAACCGTCGGTCCAACAGATAATTCAGAAAACAGAAAAAGAAAATGCCATTACCCAAAGTGCTCGTGGCCGATCCGGTTTCCCAGCGAGGCATCGAAGAACTCTCCGCCGGCGGCACCCTCGATGTTGTCGTCAACACCGGTCTCAAGGAACCCGCTCTCATCGCGCTGATCCCGGAATTCTCCGCCCTGGTCGTCCGCAGCCAGACGAAAGTCACCGCCGCCGTGCTCGATGCCGCGAAGAAATTGAAAGTCGTCGGCCGCGCCGGGGTCGGCGTGGACAACGTCGATGTGGACGCCGCGACGCGCCACGGGGTCATCGTGATGAACACGCCCGGCGGCAACACGATTTCGACCGCCGAGCACGCGTTCTCCCTGCTCCTGAGCATCGCCCGCAGCATCCCCCAGGCGGATGCCAGCGTGAAGGCCGGCAAGTGGGACCGCAAAAAATACGAGGGCGTCGAGCTTTACAACAAGACGCTCGGCATCCTGGGCATGGGCCGCATCGGCACCGAGCTGGCGCGCCGCGCGATCGCCTTCGGCATGCGCGTCGTGGCCTACGATCCTTACCTCTCGGTCAGCCGCGCCCGCAGCCTCCAGGTCGAGCTGGTCGAGGACCTCGATGCGCTCGTGCCGCAGGCGGATTTTCTCACGATGCACATGCCGCTCACCGACGAGACCCGCCACATGCTCGACGCCCGGCGACTCGCGCTCTGCAAAAAAGGCGTGCGGATCGTGAACTGCGCCCGAGGCGGACTCATTGACGAAGTGGCCCTCGGCGAAGCCCTGAAATCCGGCCATGTTGCCGCGGCCGCGCTGGACGTTTACGAGGTCGAGCCCCCTTCGGCGGAATTCGCGCTGCGTTCGCTTCCGAACATCGTCTTCACGCCGCATCTCGGAGCCAGCACGGCCGAAGCCCAAGAAAACGTGGGCATCGAAATTGCCCAGGCGATCCGCGCCGCCCTCCTCGAAGGAGAAATCCGCAACGCCGTCAACATGCCGAGCATCGACGCCAAGACCGCCGCCGTCGTGAAGCCGTACCTCACGCTCGGCGACAAACTCGGGCGTTTCGCCGCCCAGCTTGCGCCCAAGCGCAACGACCGGATCGTTATCACCTACGGCGGCAAGGCCGTCGAAATGCCGACCGAGGCGATCAGCCGCGCGATCCTTACCGGGTTTTTGAAAAATGCGGGTGGCGAGGAAGTCAACAGCGTCAACGTCCGCACGATGGCCTTGACGCTCGGCCTCAACGTCGAGGAAATCCGTTCGAGCGAGCAGACCGACTTCCACGAATGGCTCCACGTCGCGGTCTTCAGCGGCGACAAAAAGGTCTCCGTCGGCGGCACGTTCTTCGGCGCAAAAAACGACCCGCGGATCGTCCGCGTCAACGGCCGCCCAGTCGAGGTCACCCCTTCCGGCGTCGTCCTGCTTCTCGAAAACAAAGACCGCCCCGGCCTCGTCGGGCACATCGGAACGCTCCTCGGCAAAGAGAACATCAACATCGCCAGCATGAGCCTCTCCCGCATCGAACAGGGTGGCCGCGCGCTCACCCTGCTCAACCTCGACAGCCTCCCCGACGCCGCCGTCCTCGACCGCCTGTCCGCCGACGCCGACATCTTCGCCGCCCAAGTGATATCGCTTTAGCCCGGATTTAGCGATTCCTCACGCAGAGAGCGCGGAGGAAAACGATTTTCGGCGTGTCCGCTATTCCTCCTCGCGGCTTCCGCGGGTGAACCGGAGGGCGAGGACAAAAATGACAGGGAGCAGGGTGCCCAAGGCGGCTCCGAAGGGCTGGTTGCGCCCGGAGATGAACTGGTTGAAAATCACCTCGCCGATCGTGGGGACGACGACGAACAACACCAGCCAGGCCGCGAGGCCGGGCTTGCGGCGGAACCCCCTGTCCGCCGCGGTCAGAGTGGCTGCCGCCAGGCCGGCCATCGGTTACTGGACTTTCAGCGAAGTGACGATTTCGTCGATCTTCGAAGCCTGCTGCCCGATATCCTCGAAGGTCTGCATTTTTTTGATGTCCTCATCCGCCGGGAAGCTGGCGGGATTGGCAAGCTGCGCGGCGGTGAGCAGTTCGCGCGCGGCGAGGTTCGGGTTGAGGTAGGGGAACGCATCGGAGATCTGCTTGCTGACATCCGGGCGCAGGATGAAGTTCATGAAGGCTTCCGCATTTTCGACATTCCGGGAGGCCTTCGGAATGGCCAGGCTGTCGATGAACAGGTGCGTTCCCTCCGAGGGCTGCACCCATTTGAATTTCTTGTCTTCGTTCAGAAGGATCGCCCCCTCGCCACCCCAGACGATGCCAAGGGCGACATCGCCGTTCAACAACGCGGTCTTCGGGCTGTCGGAATCGTACACTTTCACCAACGGCAGCCACTTCGCGACGAGCGGCTTCACTTTTTCCAGGTTTTCATCGGTGACCTGGTTGATCGGGGTGCCCTGGGTGAAAAATCCCCATGTCACGATTTCCCGCGCATCGTCCAGGACCACGATGTTCTGCTTGTATTGGTCCTGGAACACATCGGTGAATCCCTTGATGTCACCCTTCACCAGATCGGTGTTGACGACAATGCCGACGGTTCCCGCCATGAAGGGCACGCTGAACTTGTTGCCCGGATCGAACGACATGCCCAGGAACTGCGGGGCGATGTTCTTGAGGTTGGGAACCTTCGCGTGGTCGATCGGGTGGAGGAGCCCCTCCTTCACGAGGGCGCCGACGACATATTCGCTGGGTTGGATGATGTCGTAGCTCCCGCCTCCGGCCATGAGCTTCGCGAGCATCTCCTCGTCCGAAGCGTAGTTCTCGACCGAGACCTTGATGCCGGTCTCCTTCGTGAACTGGTCGATCACCGATTGCGGGATGTATTCCGACCAGCAAAAGACGTTGAGTTTGTCGCTGGCCGCGGATTTCTGCTCCGGTGTGGGCGAGGGTTGCTCTTCGATTTTTTGCTGCCCGGAGGGGGCGGGTGCCGCCGGGGGTTTCCCGCATCCGGCCAGCGCAAGCGCTGCCAGTGCGGCCATCAGGGTGAGGTGTGGTTTCATGTGGTTTTTCTGCTGCTGATGAACTGGCTGAGAATGACAATGCCGACGGTCCCCAGAATAAAGAGGGAACGCAATGCGTTCAACTGCGGATTGCGGCCGACCTTCGCCATGCCGAAGACCTTGAGCGGGAGCGTCTGGTCTGGGCGCCGGTCGTGAAGACGCTGACGATGTATTCATCGAGCGAGAGCGTGAAGGGCATGAGCGCGCCGGATATGATCGCCGGCATCAGATAGGGGACGATCACTTTCCAAAAGGCCTGAACCGGTGTCGCCCCCCGGTCCATCGCGGCCTCCTCCAGGAAGGGGTCGATCCCCTGTGGACGCCCGCCAGCACGAACGGAAAACAAAATGTCGTATGGGCGATGATCAGCGTCGTGAAGCCGAGCGGGATGTCCAGCAGTTGGACGAAAAGGACGAGCAGGCTCACGCCCATGAGGACTTCTGGCATGACCATCGGGACGAAGATCAGGGTCCGATGGCGCGCTGGAAGGGGAACCTGTACCGGTAAAGCATCCACGCCCCGATGGTTCCAAGCGCCGTCGCAAGGACGGTGGTCGCGCACGCCACGAGGAGGCTGGGCGGATCTCCCGCCTTTGACTCTCTCCTGCCATTGTGATAAATGTGTCCCCCAATGAGCGCTCTTCCAAGGCCATCCCTGACTGCGGTCGAGTATCTCGCGATCGAGCGCGCCGCCGAAACGAAGAGCGAATTCTTCGACGGCGAGATGTTCGCGATGGCGGGAACCACGAAAAACCACGCGAGGATCGTGATGAATTTCGGCGGTGAACTCCGGGCGAGGCTCAAAGGCCGGAAGTGCGAGCCGTTTGCCGCCGACCTGCGCGTGAAGGTCGAGGCCAACGGCCTTTACACCTACCCGGATCTCGTGGTGGTCTGCGGCGAGCAGATCTTTGAGGACGGCAGGCTCGACACGCTTCTCAACCCGACCTTGATTGTCGAAGTCCTTTCCGAAACGACCGAGCGATACGACCGGGTCAAAAAATTCGACCTTTACCGCGCGCTCCCCTCCCTCCAGGAATACGTCCTCGTCTCGCAGTCCGAGCCACGGGTCGAACAATTCCTCCGCCAGCCCAACGGCGAATGGAACCTTCGCGTGACCACCGACCCCGCCGCCCTCGTCAACCTGCCCTCCATCGAATGCGGAATCCCCTTCGCGGAGATTTACGAGCGCGTCGAGCTTCCCGGCACTCAGGCACCCGTCCCTGATTCCCGGTGAAAAGCGGAATCAGCGCACGTCATACTCGCCGCGCACGGTTCGGACCATTTCCCAAAACGCCAGAAAGTTGTGCTTGAACCCGATGACTTTGGTCGGAACGGTTCCGTCGTCCGGATAGACCCGTGACACGGGGATCTCGACAACATGGAGCTTGAGTTTCGGAGCCATGTAGGAAAGGTAGTATTGCAGGTTGAGGTGGGTGAAACACGACCGGAGAGGCTCCACTTTCGGATGCTCGACAAACCTCCTGCTGTATCCCCGGAATCCGTTCGTTCCATCCGTATACCAGAATCCCGAGCCATAAAAAAGAAGCGGGGCCATGATCAGGCGGATGCCGAGAGATCTGAGAATCGGCGTGTTCTTTTCCTCCCCGCCTTTCATGTAGCGCGAGCCTTGCACGAAGTCCGCTCCCGCTTCCAGCTGTTCGAGATATCGTGGCAGCGCCCCGACCCCGTCCTTGCCGTGTCCGTCGATCAAAACAAACCCCTCGTACCCTTCATCGAGAGCGTATTTGAAGGCCATCCGGATTGCCGTGGCCCCGCCGGGCGCGTCTGTCGTCAGCAGGGTCCGCACCCCGTGTCGGCTTAAGAAATCGGGGTCGGTCGAACCGTCGTGGCTCCTCCGCTCCGCCACAAGAATATCCGCAATCCCAGCATTTGCTGCCATGCGCCTGATCTGATCGCGGAAACGCGCGCCCTCATTGTATACGATCGGGATGAAACAATATTTTGTCCTCCGGGGAAAGAATTCCTTCCCGGTGAAAGAAGGCGTCTCGTGAAATCGAAAGCCACACGGATTTGGAGGCGCAGGAAGGAGGCCTTGACTTGTCATCATCAAAACCATACCTGTCCGAAAAGTGCTTTAAAGTATTTCCTTCACGTTATCAGGCATGGCTAGACTGGCCTACAGATTCTTTCGCTGGGTGAAGGATTGGTGTATCGATCATCCGAAATCTGTATTCACTCGTGTATTTTTCGGATTTTTGCCTGCGGTGGAAGCCGCTTGTTCCGGCAGGCGCGAGGGGCGCATGGAAAGGGTCGAAAGGAAGCTCTGCACGGCGGTCTATTTTTCGCGATTCTCACGCGAAGCACCTCCATTTCGGTTGTCTGCGAAATCGGAAATCGCCTCCGCGTCCAGCGATCACCTGTGGCCGCATGGAACACTTCACGACAATTCCTGCAATCCCGCATTCAATCGAAAGCTCTGCCACCTGCTGAATTACAAGCCGGATTTGCGTGTTCTCGATTTGGGTTGCAGCGGCGGTGCTTTTGTGAGGAGCATCCTGGAAGATGGCTACACCGCCATTGGGTTGGAGGGATCCGACGTTTCAAAAAAGCTCCAAGGTGGCGAATGGGGGGCCATCCCCCTTCATCTTTTTACATGTGACATCGCGGCCCCCTTTACCATCTGTTTCGCCCAGGGAAAAAGTGTGTTATTTGATGTCGTGACAGCATGGGAAGTGCTTGAGCATATTCCGGAGCAAATGATTTCCGGTCTGGCGGACAATATCTTCAGAAACCTCCGTGAGGGTGGATTTTTCATCGCATCAGTGGCCACGTTCAGAGACTCCAACCCGATCAGTGGGGCAGTTTACCATTGCACTGTCAAATCGAGGGAATGGTGGTTGGAAAAGTTTTCCGAGAAAGGCTTCGAGGAATTTCATGGCCATTCTTTTCAGACCGGGGATTGGGTGCGCGGAAATGGAAAAGGTCTCACGGATTGGCATCCCGACGACGGGCATGGATTCCATTTGGTGTTGCGCAAACGATAAAAATGCCTTCCGCTTTGTTGGTTCCCGTGCTCACGAGTCACGGACACGGGAAATTGCTTTACAGACGCATTAGCACCGGCCGGCCGAAATGCCGGCCTATTTTTCGTCTTTCAAAGGTGCAGGTGGTGGCTGCGGACCGAGTTCCGGGCGTCCCTCGTCCGGATATTTTGGATTCCTGAGGATCGTCACTGTCGGCGAGTTCCAAACCTGCGGCCAGTCGGCGAGTTTTGCCATCTGGACGAGTTGTGGAGCCGTTCCCTGCGAGTATGCGAACTGAAGGTCGAGCGGTCCGACAACCACATATTTGGCCTCCTTGAGATTCGCCGGAAAGATAAACTCATCCTTGGTTCTGGGGCGGGGATAAAAATCCTGACATGAACCATACTGCCAAGCCGCCGCCTGCATGATGTCGGCCCATCTTCCGCGAAGGAGGTAACCGGCGTCCCAGTAAGCAATGACGAGGTCGTTTTTTTTGGTGTGTTCATTGATCCAAGCAGCGGCGTTTTCAAGATCCGCAATCGAGGGCGTGACCAGATACTGGCACCGGGGCGTGATGGAGTTGGTCCAGGCCCGGTGCAACGACTGCGGCAGAAAAATGCACGACAGAGTGACGGCAAGTCCGCGAACGAACCAGCGGCGAAATTTTGGTGGAAGAAACCGCGAGGAAAACAAAACGGCGCCGGCTTGCACCGTATAGGCTTGGATGACGCAGAGCAAGGGCAGGAAGATGCTGGCCTGGTAGTAGAAGACCGGAAGTTCCGGACGGTTCTGAATGATCGCAAAGGCAATCAAGAACGTGAAAAAGAACAATCCCCAGCGCCGCTGGAATGCGACAACAACAAGTGACACCAAGGAGAACAGATGGAACCAATCCCAGGAAAAAAAGATAAAGAAATTGCGGATCTTGGAGATGAAGGGGGCCGGGCCCCCATGTCCGGCGTAGGATGCTGCCACCTCCTGCAAATCCAAGAACAACTGCGGGCCGCTGATGAAGTAACCGTAGGCAAGCGCAAGAAGAAACACCGCGACCGGGGGAAGGATAATTGCCAGCCAGGATCTGGGCCGACGCCAGCTGACCAGCGTCGCAATGGCGGTGACGTGAACTGCTATCAGGTGGCATAGGGCTCCGATCGCGCATCCCAGCCCGATGAGCCAATCCCGTTTGGCCGTGCGCCGTCTGTCCAGAAGAAGACCTGCCAACAATGCTCCGGTCGCGACAAATAGGTGAGGATATACCCACCGGAAGTGAATCAAACTTTGGGGTGCCGTGAGAAAGATGAGGGCTGCGCAAAATCCCACGAGCATCCGACCGCGCGATGCCAGCATATGGAATGCCATCTGAGCGCAGGCAAGGGCGGCCAGTGTTGAAAGGAAGCGCGCACCCAGGATGTCTCCGCCTGAAAAGAACGCGGCAAATACCGCATAAAGGAAATTGCAGGCCGGCTGGTAATTGGTGAAGACGCTGAAAAAGCTGTAATGAAGGGATCTGTTCGCCAAAGAGCCATCAAGCATGCTTCTTCCGGCGATCAGCGAAACAAACTCGTCGCCATACCATCCCGGGCTGGTGCGAAGGTTAGGGATGTAAAGAAGCACCCAGAGGATGACGAGAACAAGGGAGGCGATCAGACGGCAGCGGCCTGCCAATTGCTGGGGACATGTCATGGCTTTCAGGCTGGGCATTTCTTGGTTGTGAGGAAGGTGACCATGGACCGGGGCGCGCCACTTAACAGCAGGCTTGTTTCAACGACTTTGTGATTGGGCAAGGAATAAAGCTCTGGGGGGCGGTTTCATCCCCGCCCGCCTTTCCTCAGTCCTTCCTTCGTCTGGTTTTGACACACCCATTTGATTGTGTTCCTCAGTCCTTCACAGAGCGGTGTCTGCTCCATCGGTCCAGCGAGTTTGTTTTTTTTCTCCACATCCAACATTTTCGATCTCGCCCCGACATAGCGCGATGTGTCGAACCGGATCCGGTCGAAGTCGTATCCGACCTCCTCGCAGATCATCATGGCGAACTCGCGGATGCTGTGGTCTTCGCCGCTGCCGAGATTCACCGTCTCATTCCGTGCGACTGTGCCGAGCCGGAGGGCGGCTGAAACGAAATCGTCGATATAGACCAGTTCCCGCCGCTGGTGTCCATCGCCCCAAAGGATCACGGGATCGCCGTTCCTTGCCCCACGCAGGATTTTCCCGATCAGGTCGAAAATGAAATGCGGTTGCCGTCCGCCGCAATGGTAGTTCGGGCCGTAAAGCGTGGAGGGAACCAGATGCAGGTATTCCAGCCCGTATTGTTTTCTCATCGAGACCAGCCCGGCCAGCAGCATCCTTTTTGTCATGGCATAGGAGAACAGGCTCCCGATCGGTTCGCCCTTGAGGTAGTTCTCCTCGACCAGCGGAAGACCCGGATCGTAAGCGCAGCTTGTCCCCATCGCCACCATGAGGGCCTGGGGCTGATCCCGCGCCCACCAGTCGAGCACGTTGGTGTGGATGCGCTGGTTGATGACCCATTGTTCCCCCGGATGATGAAGGCAAAACTCTCCGGCCTGGGTCCAGGCTGCGAGGTGCCAGATCGCGTCGTACCGCGTTCCGCTGAAGCGTTCGAGAGTCCCCGCGAGGCGAAGATCCGCGTCCTTGGAGGAAGGGGCGGCGATCTCGTGCCCCTCGGCGAGGAGGCGTTTGCAAAGCGCCGTGCCGAGAAACCCGCTGGCTCCGGTGATCAGCGCTTTCATGGGTGAACCCGGTCGGGATCGACCGGGAAATAAAACTCCACGCCGCGCCCGATGAGATCCTGATTGTTCTGAAGAATCTCGCGCTTGAAATTCCAGGCCAGCACGAAATAGATGTCCGGAGGGGTGGTGACCTCTTCCTCCATCACCACGGGGATGTGGCTTCCCGGTGCGAAGAGCCCTTTTCGGAGGGGGTTTTTTTCCACCAGGCACCGGATCAGTCCCGGGCCGACGCCGAAGTAATTCAGCATCGTGTTGCCCTTCACCGGCGCTCCCATTCCCATGACCCCTTTTCCTTCCGCGTTTGCTTTTTCCAAGTAGGCGAGGTTTTCCCCACGCATGTGCCGGGTCCGTTCCGCGAACGCATGATAGGCCCCGATCGTATTGCTGCCGGCCGCTTTTTCTTCCCCGAGAAGGCGCGCAACCCGGGATGAGGGGGGGCGCGCCCCGCGGAATCCGACATGGGCGATGATCGATCCGCCGTGAATCGGAGCGAGCCGCGCGTCGAAGATTTCCAACCCGTGGCGTTCGAGAAGCCGCGAGAGCGTCGCCATGTTGTAATACAGAAGGTGTTCGTGGTAAATCTGGTCGAACGCCCCGTTTTCCATGATCCGCTTCATGTAAAGAAACTGCACCACGAAGATCCCGTCTTTCTTGAGAAGGTGGCGGATCCCTTCCGTCACCGAGTGCAATTCCTCCAGGTGAAAAAAGACTCCGGACGCATTGATGATGTCGAACTCCCGCCCGAGGCTCCCGGCCAGGTCCAGGTTGAAGAACGCGTTCAAAGTTGGAATCCCGGACCGGTTTGCGATCGCGGCCGTTGTCTTTGAGGATTCCACGCCCAGGACCTCATACCCGAGGTTCTGAAAATGCCGGAGCTGCGTGCCATCGTTCGACCCGATGTCGAGGACGCATTTTGGGGATTTGTTTTTGGCGAAGTCGCGATCCAGGCTCTCCGCGACCTCGCGGAAGTGCTCGCCGAGCGATCTCGTGGTTCCGGAAAGATAGGTGTGGTCGCCGAACATCGTCTCCTTGGGAACCGTGTGGTCGAGCTGGGAGGTCGAGCAGTCGAGGCAATAAAAAAGCCGCAGCGGGTAAATGGGCTCCCGTCCGACTTCCTCCGCCGTCAGAAAATGATTGCACCACGGCTGCATGCCCAAATCCAAGACCATCTCGAGACGTTGGGAATCACAAACCCGGCAGAGGGGCGACAAGCGGGTGTCGGGGGATGGAAAAGGAGTCTGGGACGATGACATGGAACCTGCACATTCGATATCTGTCCCGCCTCCGCGTTGCAACAAAAACACCCCCCGAAATGGACGCATCTCCAGTCCAAGGGGCCTTGGGCGCGGACGCCCGTTTGGAGACGGGAATTCGAATCGGAGGGTTGCGCCGCACACGGGCGGGGACGCCCATGCCCCCTGGCCAGACCTGTGCGCTTGCAACTTTCGGAGAGGCTCCCCACCGGGGCCTTGCGCGCCGGGGATTCTCTGTTAAGGACCTGGCATGGCTTCGTTTCCCGGGTTCATGAAAAAGTGGGTTTTCATTCTGGTCGCGGGCGGAACGCCGTGGTTCCCGATGGCGCACGCGGCGACGCCGGACCGGGCCGATTCCCCCACGCCTGTCGAACGCTATGAAGACAGCGGGGAAGCCAACCTGTGGGCGAAACTCGGGGGCAGGGTCCAGAAGGATCCCTTCAATGCCGTCGCAACGATTTTCTTCCTGTGCGCGATCGCGCATACATTTCTCGCCGCGCGATTTCGGAAAGTCTCCCACCATTTCGAACGGGAATGCCGGGCGATCAACCGGAAACTGGCCGGGGAACACAGCCGCGGGCTTCAACAGGCGGGAGACCGGGAAAAATTCCTGGCGGTCCTGTTCCATTTCCTGGGCGAGGTCGAGGCGGTATTCGGGATCTGGGTCATTCCCCTCGCGGTTGCGATGACGGTGATGAAGGGGGCCGGGACGGCGAGCGTCTACATCAACGGGGTCAATTTCACCGAGCCGATCTTCGTCCTCGTGATCATGGCGATCGCCAGCTCGCGCCCGGTTCTTTTTTTTGCGGAAGCGTGCCTGCGATTGGTGGCGAATCTCGGACGGGGAACTCCCGCCGCGTGGTGGTTGGCGCTGCTGACGGCGGGGCCGCTGCTGGGGTCGTTCGTGACCGAACCCGCGGCCATGACGATTTGCGCGATGCTTCTGGTGGCGAAATTCTACAACCTCGAGCCATCCATGCCGCTCCGTTACGCGACATTGGGCCTGCTGTTCGTGAATATTTCGGTGGGGGGAACCCTGACCCATTTCGCCGCGCCTCCGGTTGTCATGGTCGCCACGAAATGGGATTGGAACATGGCTTTCATGCTGGGCAATTTCGGCTGGAAGGCCGCGCTGGGGATCGTCGTCTGCAACCTCCTGGCCTTTCTGGTCTTCCGGCGGGAACTCCTCTCGCTCCGCGACACCGGGGAGGATCGCGACAAGCGCAGGCCGCGTGTCCCGGGTTGGATCGTGGGCGCCCACCTGCTTTTTATCGGGTTCGTGGTTTATGCGTCGCACTACGCGGCGGTCGTCGTCCTCACTTTCATGTTGTTCCAGGCCTTCGTGATGGCGACCGAGCGGAACCAGGATCTCATCAACCTCAAGTCCCCGATCCTCGTCGGCTTTTTCCTCGCCGGGCTCGTCATCCACGGCGGGTGCCAGGAATGGTGGATCGAGCCGGTGTTGACGAGCCTCAACCCGCTCCAGTTGCTGCTCGGTTCGACCCTGCTCACCGCCTTCAATGACAATGCGGCCATCACCTATCTCGCCTCGCTCGTGCCGGGGTTTTCGGCCCAGGCAAAATTCGCGGTCATGGCGGGGGCGGTCGCCGGCGGCGGGCTCACCGTCATCGCCAATGCCCCGAATCCCGCCGGCCAGTCGATCCTGCAGGACCACTTCGGAACGAATGGCGTGGACGCGGTAAAGCTTCTCCTCGCAGCCCTCCCCCCGACCGTGATCATGATCCTGGCTTTCCTCTTCCTGCCGTGAGGAAGGGGCGTCCGCCCCGCTGAAGTTGGCCGGGATCAGGCCGCGACGACATTGATATCTTCCGGCTGGATGCGCGCAAAAACCGCCTCCCCTTCGTGGAAATCCATTTCCTCCTGCCCGTCGTTTGCCAGGAGGGTGCCGAGTTCGAGCCATCCCCGCACCGAGATCGTGAGATCGTCGACCGCGCCCTTGAAAATCTCGACCGAGATTCTGCCGGGGAAGCAATTTTCTCCGCCGGGATCCGCGCGGGAAAGGCGGATTTTTTCGGGGCGGAACGAGAGGAGGATTTTTTCCCCGGCCGCCTGGGGGCCGGATTTCAGGCGCTTTTCTGTCCGGTGTTCTTTTGAGGGGGGCGGTTGTCAGGCTCCCCCGAGCAAAGTTTCCCATTTCACCTTCAAAACCTTTTTGGCCCGCACCAGAACGCCGAAGGTCGGGGTGACGGTTGCCGCTTCCAGTTTCTGGTAGTGGCGCGGAGAAATATCGAGCTTTTCGGCAAGTCTCTCCTGCGTGAAGCCTCTGCGCAACCTCTGCCTGCGCAGGTTTCGCGAAAATCGGATCAGGGATGTTCTGGGAAAAGGTTTCACGCCAATAGTTGGCGTTATCCTCCTGTTTCACCACAGTTTGCCCACGTCAACGCATGGCGTATCGAATGTTACGGGATTGTCACATTTCCAAGCTGTCAAATTCTCAGAATTTTGTTGACGTGCGTGCGATGAAGAAGGTCTTTCTTGTTGCTCTGGTTCTTGTTGTCGCCGCCGGGTATTTCCTTTGGCCGAAGTCTGTTGTTCAGGAAGTTCACGGAAAAACCCAAGCGGGCGTTGAGTATCGCGCTATTTGCGCGTCCTCTCCCGCATCCCTGTTTTCCATGGGAAACGACCATGTCAGGAAATTGGAACTTATTTTGGCCGGTTCCTCCCGGAATGTGCCGTCTGCCGCTCTGGAAAATTGCGGTTCCATTGACACGAAGCGCCAGCTTCAAGTCTTTGAAGAAGGCCCCGTTCTTGTGGTGACCACCTTTGCCAAGGGAGGCGGTTCCATCCAGTGGCGGTTTCTCAACGGGCAGTTTGCCCAACGGCGCATTCTCAAGGCCGGCCAACAAGATGTCCGCAATTTCCAGGCTGCGGTTGACCGGCCATCGATCATCGCCCCCCCTCCTCAGGGCAGTGCGCGAACGCTTCATTCACCATCCCTCTTGTCGTCACCGGACAAGTCAACCCCACCCATTGGCAATCGTTGAGAATCGCATATGCAACCTTACTTGAAATTCCTTGCCTTCTTTTCCGCGCTGGCGGTCTCTGCTGTCCCGGCACGAGCGGCTGTGGATCTCACCGGTTACGATGGACGACCTTACGGCAGTCCTTACAATCAGTATTACTTTGACTTGCAGCAGACCGCCGCGAAGTGGGGCGAAAATATCGGTGTTCGCCTGGCGGTTACGAACATTGGTTCAACGGCATCGACGACTTGCAAAGTGCGCCTTTATCTGTCGAAGAACACAACAATCGGTGATGCGGACGACCGCGTCTTTGGACTCCCCGTCAGTATTCCGAGCATTCCCGGTGGCGGATATATTGCGGGCTACAACTATTACGAAAATTTCCTGCTTCCCACCACCAATCCCTATGGGGACAGCAGCACAGTCTTTTATATCGGTATGGTTGTCGATGCCGATGGGGAAGTCGCCGAGTCCAACGAAACCAACAACAGGAACCAAGGAACTGGCATCGACAAAGACATGACGCCCATCACGATCACCGCTCCGGCTCCTGCCATTCAATTGTCGGCCAATGGAACGAGCCTCCCCCCTGCATCCAGCCTGTCCGTGGCATTTGGCAATGTTGCCGCCGATGGGTCGGGAGGAGCCGCTTTGACCCAGACCGTCTCTCTCGCCAATACCGGCGATCTCTCCTTGTCTGTGACCGGCATCAGCGTCAGTGGCACCGGGTTTTCCCTGAAAAACATCACAAGCAACATCCAGAGCCTCACACAGCCAGTCACGTTTCCTCGCGCGGTGGCGTCTCAGGGACAGGAAGCATGGTCTATCGAAGTGGATTTCGATCCGGCGACCGCCACGGCGCATTCGGGTTCTCTCGTCGTGACCAGCAACGATACCACCCGCCCTTCCGTGACAATTTCCCTCTCGGGAACTGGCACGCCGGTTCCGCAATTGTCGGTGAACTACGGGGCACCGGCAGGAACCGACCCCCGGACGATTGATTTTGGAGCGGTGATCAATGATGGGGCGGGAGGAGCCAACGCCGAGCGCACCGTCACCCTCACGAACCCCGGCACCGGACCGCTGACGGTCAGTCAAAACGGACTTTCCCTGATCAACGGCACCGGTTGGCAGATTGTTTCCATCACGAGCAACACGCAAGGAGTGATCAATCTGGCTTCTGCCGCAAAGACGATTGCCGCCGCAGGAGCGGAAACATGGTCGGTTCTCCTCCGTTTTGATCCCGCCTCCGTCGCCAGTTTTTCGGGCGGCTTCCAAATTCTCTCGAATGATCCCAATGAACCAACCTACGCGCTGGCGCTCAATGGCAGCGGGGTCGTTCCGATGACTTTGGAAGTCCGGGATTCCATTGGGACAGATTCCGACCGGGCGATGGACTTCGGGCGGGTTCATGCCGATGGTGCGGGGCTCCAAAAAAAGTCCGGCACGGTGACGCTCAAAAATACAGGCGGCGCACCGTTGACCATTTCCCAAAATGGCATCGCCCTTGGCTCTTCCACGAATTTCCAGATCGTGTCCATCGTCAGCAGCACTCAGGGAGCCATCAATCTTGCGGGTGGAACGGGGACGATTGCCTCGGGAGGAACAGAGACTTGGACGGTCAACCTTGTCTTTGATCCGACGACCTCGGGTGCCTTGGCCACGCAGTTGCAAATCCTGAGTGACGATCCCAGCCAGGGAACCGTTCCGGTCGCCTTGTCGGGAACCGGACTGAATCAACCCGGCATTGACGCCACGGATTCGGCGGGGGCACCAGATGACCACGCAATGGATTTCGGGCCGACGCTCAACGATGGCGCGGGAGGCCGCACCCGGACACATACCATTTCCGTCAAAAACATCGGAATCCAGCCGCTGGTTGTTGCCCAAAACGGCATTTCCGTTGTGAATGGCCCGAAGTTCAGCGTGCAGAGCATTGTGTCGTCCACCAATGGAACCATCACGATTTCTTCTGGCACTGCCGCGGATCGAACCATCGCCCCGCTGGGGGCGGAAACATGGACGGTGACCACGGCTTTCGACCCGGACGCCAATTCGTCGTTTTCCGGCACCGTTCGCATTTCCAGCAACGATCCCGACTACCCGACAGTGGATTTCAGCCTTTCCGGCTCCGGTGTTCAGCCGACGATCACACTCAACCCGACGACCTCCGGCAACACGCTGTTCATCCCGGCAAGCCAGGTTTATCCGATCACCTGGACGGCAAATTATTCTCCGGGCAGTGCCAGCATCTCGCTCTACCGGGATACGGACACGAACCCGGCAAATGGCAACACGCTCATAGTGGAAAATCTCGCGCAGTCTGCCGGTTCAAGCTACGAATGGCGTCCCGATACCGCGTTCGCGGGCCAGGAATTTTACCTTTACGCCACGATTGAAGACGGAACGATCAAGAACGGCAGCTTCACCGGGCGCAAGTTTCACGTCGATCCGGTGGGAGCCTTCCAGCTTCGCTCCGCCATCGAAAGCGCCAGCGTGGATTATGCCTACGAATACGAATACTTGGGCTCGATTTACACCGGCACGGCATCGCTTCAACCCGGGCAGAATACCATCACGGTGGAAACTCCGCTGGGGGGCGGCACGGCAACCCACCAATTTACGGTCACGAAAGTGGACAGCTTGCTGCACAGCGAGGCTTTCACATACGATGAGATGCACCGCGTGAAAACGTTCACAAATGGCAACGGGATTGTCACGACTTACACTTTCGACCTCGGCGGGCGGCTCACCCGAACCGAAGCCACCAACGGAAGTGTGGTCACTTTTACATACGACGAACTGAGCCGCCGCACGTCCATGACCGATAACACAGGCACCACGTTCTTTGAATACGACGACCT
>JBAYWC010000049.1:0-20047 GCA_041674265.1 Terrimicrobiaceae bacterium | reverse complement strand
GGGAACTGACCAGTCTCCAACAAGGAGCAAAATGCTGACTGGAAAGCCGGATGCGGGAAATCCGCCTGTCCGGTTTGGAGGGAGGGGCGGGGAGTTGCATCTCCGCTCCTACCCCGATCTTTCCAGGCGCTTGTCCCAAGCACCTCCACAACAAATGCAAAAGGCCGGGCCTCGCGTTCGAGGCCCGGCCTTTTGGTGTCAGTCCACTCAGCCCTGCAACCCGCGCCGACGGCGCAGGTTCCAGAGCATGAACGCACCGCCGATTCCCATCAGCACCCAGGTCTGGGGCTCGGGGACGACAGCAATGCTGATGTTGTCAAACTGAGCAGTTTGACTTGCAGTCGTAGAATAGTTCCAGAGCATACCAAAACTCGTCAGCGTGCTTGCCACGAAAGTTGAGTTATTCGCACTACCAAGACTTGATAGGGTTCCGGTTGTTGGATCAGTGAAGCTACTTGCACCATCATCACGTCCGAGCAATGTCCAAGTGTCAGTCGTCGTGTCAAATGTGACACGGATGCTCATGTAGCTATTGCCAATGTCGTTCAGCGGAGAAGTTGCTGAAATCACATCTGTGAGATTGGAGTTCAGCTCAAGGCCACCCGTGAAAGATACCAAGCGAACGGGATCCGTTGAGCCTGAACCTCCTAGCACAACCGCATACCCGTTGCCTGTCGTGATGTCACTTGAAGTTGAGCCCAAGACAAAGGCAACACCATAGTTTCCACCATCGAACCCGGAAGGGTCGGTTCTTATTTGTTGCGTATTAAAGTTCCATGTGACCAAGCCTGGAGCATTGTTGAGGACTTGGGTGTAGGGGGATAGAAAAGAGCTGGTTGCACCATTAAGATACACCCGTCCACTTGCATTCGCGGTTCCACTAGCATCGTTCGTCAGCACAACAGTGCCCGATGAAATCGATGCTCCTCCATCACCCGCCGTAACAGTTGTGATCAGACCGGTCAAACTTCCACTGTTTGAGTATACCAGTGTCTGCGCCTGAGCCCCCGCCAGCGTTGCCGCCGCGAGGCCGATGATTGCGAGTATTTTTTTCATGTGTTTGTATTTCCCTGTTTTTTATTTTTTACGTCTTCGTTGAATTCGAAATGGTTTGCGTGCCTTCGGCACGAATGCGAAATGTGGAATTCGGAAATTCGAAATTCCGCGAACAAACCAAGTCGACTTTTGCAAGAGCGAAGGAAGGAATTTCGGGGCCTCCCCTCTTCCGGACCCGTCCCAGAAGCGACCCTGGACCGCCAAACAACTGCGGCTGCGACCGGAGTTTGAACTCCGACAGCACTTATGTCAGCTGGCAGACTGCCACGTTTCCCCCTCCCGGCAACGGGGGATTTGTTACGTTTTTGTAACAAATCTTTGCCGGAAGTTTTTGCACAGCACGCGAGTCGGAAAGCAATCCGCATGCCAGCGCGCAGGTGTATTCCAAGGTATTTTATAACCTGGGGTTGCCTGGGCGCTGCCAATTATGCGCATCCGCCCAAGTGGGCCGCCTTTCCCTCCGAGACACAGGTGTAGCCCGAAAAATATCGCCCCCTTGTGTTTATTCCGAATTCAGCGATTCCTCACGCAGGGTCGCTGAGATTGCGGAGAAAAGCGGTTTATCTACCCTTCTGGCCTTCCACCGGGGAAGCCAGGTTAGGACCGATCACATCTTCAGCGCGAGCAATGCCGCGCCGAGCGCCCCTGTCAACAGGGGTTGCGGCGCAAGGCCAACGGGGTGCCCCAGCGCCTTTTCGAGCGATTGCGCCATGCCGGGCACCAGAGCCACCCTCCCCCGTAAAGCAGATGGGGGGCACCAGATTTCTTCCCGCCATCGGCCCACACGCCGGCTGATGGCGGCCTGCACTCCGGCCACGATATCCGCGGGATGCCTGCCCCCGGCGAGAAGGCCGACGATCTCGGTCTCGGCAAATACGGCGCACATGCTGCTGATGGATGCGGGGCACCGGCTTTGCAGGACAAGCGCGCCGAGTTCGCCGAGCGGAACTCCCAGACGGGTGGCGACCACTTCCAGGAAACGCCCGGTCCCGGACATGTTTGACAGGCGATCCACCAGCTCCCGCGCCAGACGCCGCTGCCCGACCCCTTGGTCGACGGCTCCGGAATTCAAAGCGCCCGCCAGGGAGTCGCTGAGAGGCGGCACTTCGATCTCCAGCGTGGGCATCCCGAAGTTTTCCTGAACGAACTGCCGGATGATGTTCCCTTCGCGGGCGCAACGGCTGGCTCCGGGAATGCGGGAGATCACGAGCGCCTCGGATCCGAGCCGTTGCATCTCCGCGCCAATCAGCCGGGCCCGATCCGGTGTGGGACCAATCATGGGATCAGCCAGGGCGACTCTTGCCAGCACCTCAAGCGGGGGGAGATCTTCGGGAATATCCACCAGCGCGTGGCCAAGCATAAAGTCCGTGCCGCACAGCCCCGCGCTGCAAACAAGCAACCCGGGGATCGGAAAGTGCGAGCCCGTCACGAGCGCCCCCAGCGCAATAAATGGAAAAGCATGCAATGCGCTGAATTGCGCCAACACCCCCCCCGGCATGTATCCCGCGGACGCCGAATTTCAGGCGGGAGAACAAGGCGGTTCCGCGGGGGGGGCCGGCACGGGAAAACGCCCGCGCCGCGTGTCAGGATTGCCACTCGCGGGCGAAGAGGAGAAAAGCGAGAAAGAGGAAAAGAATGGCCATGCCGAATTTGACGAGGGCGGCGTGGCGCTGGAGGATGGCGGTGAGTTTTCCGCTGGTGAGCCCGAGCAGGGCCAGGACGAAAACGATACTGAGCGGCAGGATGAAGGCGAGATTGTAGAGCGCGAGGTAGCCGGCCGCTCCGCTCCGTCCGCTTTGCATCATGTAGAGGATCGTGGGCGCATAGACTTGGCCGGTGCAGGCGAGTTCCAGAAGAGAGATGAAAGCGCCGATTCCAAAAGCTCCAAATACGAAGCCGCGCTGTGGCACATTCCCGCGGATGACCGACCGGATGCGCTTTTTCAGAAAATCCGGGAGTTGGAGCGACATGTCCTGCAAGCGGCCGCGCAGGCAGCGCACGCCGTCGCGGAAGCTCAGCACGGCGATGAGAAGAGCGAAGAGTCCCATGACGGTGTTGAGAACGAATGCGGCCTGGCGGAAAACGACGAGGCGGGCCACGAGTTCCGAAAGCCCCAGGCCCAGCAGAAAGTAGGCGGAAAAGACGCCGGCGACATAGGCGATCCCGATGAGGGCCATCTCGCGCGGCGTCTTCCGGGCGACCTGCAGGTAGGAAAGCAGGAAAATGATCGTGGCGAAGGCGCAGGGGTTGAGGCCGTCGAGAACGCCGGCGGCAACGAGGACGCCCGCGCTGATTTTCGCGTATCGCCCGGCGATGGCTGTCCCGGCATCGACGGCATCGGGGGCTTGCGCGAGAGGCCCGGTGTTCTTGGCTTGGAGAACCAAATCGCCGAGGCGTTCCTCGCCAATGTCGTCCTTCACCAGAAACCCGGCGGACGTGAAGATCGCGGGGGCCACGAGCCGCAGGTTCTCGGGCACTCCGAACCGCCGGGACAGCGTCTCGTTGAGTTCCATCGATTGGTTTTTGTTGATGTTGAGCTCGGTGACACGCAGCTCGGGAAAACTTTCCGAGACGCGGGCCAGCATGCTTTTCACCCTGGCGCAGTGGCTGCATCCCGGTTTGGTGAAATACACCAGATCGACGGGTCCGGCAGATACCGGGAGGGGGGAGATTTTCGGAGGAGGCGTGGCGGCAGCCGGAAGCGCCACGGTTCCCGGCTTCGGAGTCCCGGGTGCCCCGCCCGGAAAGCGCCCGGCGGCCGACCGCGTGGCGCGTTCATCGCGGGAGCCCGCGAGCAACGGGACGAGAGCGGAGTATTCCTCGGGCATCTGTCCGGCCTTTTCGCGAAAGACGTTTGCGATGGGGGAGGCGAATTGCCTGCCGTTCGGATCCTGCTGGACCATCGCGACGAAGGCCGCGGTGTTGAGCGGGGCGAGGTTGCTGAAGAGGCAGAGGTGGGCCATGAGCCGCACATCGGAATCGGGGTCGTCGGCCAGCCGCCGCACGAGCGTTTCGTTCCCGGAACCCAAACCACGGTTCGCGGGAGGATGCGCGTTTTGCGTGTACGTCGAGTGGGATTCGCTTTCCGAAAAGAGGGTTTTCCAGGGAAAGTTTCCATCGGTGAGCAGGCCCGGAAGAACGGCCCGGACGTAGGGCGAGGAGTCGCCCGCAATTCGGTCGCGCAATTTTTCCAGCGAGGAGGGTTCATTTTTCCCGAGGGAGAAAAGCGCGGCCCGGCGCACCCGGGGATTGCCCGAAGTCGTGAACGGCCCGACGGCATCCGCACAGCCCGGCCCCCAGACGTTTCCCAGCAGCGAGAGCGCAAAGATCCGAAGGGCGGGGTCCGTCGCCGTTTTGAGAGCGCGCAGGAACCGCGTTCGATATTCGCCGCCGGAATCATGGTAATGGCTCTGCAGGCGGTAGTGCATCGCTTCGTGGGGAAGCAGTCGGGAGCCCGGCTTTTCCAGGATGTCGAGAAGCAGATCGGCGCAATCCGGACCCGCATCGTCCTCGAAAAGCGAGTCCACCGTCTCGCGGCGCACGGCGGAATCGGGGTCGTCCAGGAGTTGCCCGAAGATCGGGCGTGTTTCGCGGTTGCGCTGGACGGCCAATGCCGTCGCGAGGCGGAGGCGCTGTCCGGGCGTCAGGTTTTTCAGGTTGTCTTTGAGGGGGGGGATGGAGGCCGGGTCGGCGAGTTGCGCCAGCAGGATCGCGGCATCGAGGCGCTCGCTTTCGTTGCCGGGATTCAAGGAACGGATGGCGGCGGCGAATCTTTGCAGAGGGGTGTCCGGGGGCTTCTCGACCGGGGCGACCGGGCCGGTATCGAAGCGGGAAGATTTCGCCGAGGGGAACTCCTGAACGACGGCGGAGCGGGGGATCGAGGCGGAAAAGAGAACCGTCTGAACCTTGCGTGGATTCCCGGAACGGAGCGCCTCGGTGAGCACATCGAAATTGGCGGTTTCCTGCAAACCCCGGGCGGCGATCAGACGCAGGGCCGCGCAGGCGATGTCCTCGTTTTTATGCCGTCCGGCCCAGCGCAGGAGCGGTTCGGTTTTCTTGTCGGCATCGGGCAGGGACCCAATGACAGCCAGCACGGTCTCGGGGGGGGAATTTTCCAGGGCGTCGAGAAAAGATTGTGGGATCGGGAGTTCCATCCGGGAAAAACTCTGCGCGATCGCGGGCTTCAGCGCGTCCTGCCCGACGAACAGCTCCCCCAGTTTTTTTTCGGTCCCGGGGATGCGCATCTCGGACGCGGCCCCGACGGCGGAAATCCGCACAAACTCGTCGGGATCGGAGAGGAGGGCTTTGACGTCGTCATGGGCGTCGGCGAGTTTGAGCTTGGAAGCCGTCTTCAAAGCCGCCACGCGAACGCGCCACCGTGGATCCTTGAGGCAGGCTTGCACGGCGGTGCCCGATCCTTTGGCCTCCATGCGGGCGAGACTTTCCAGCGCGGCGACCGTGAGATCTTCGTCCGGATTTTTAAGAAACGGTTCGAGCAACCGCGCCGCCGGCTCGCCGCCGGTATCGCCGAGTTTGCGCAGGGCGACATGGAGGACATTGGTATCGGATTCCGATCCCAGGTGGTTTGCGATGACTGGCACAGCCAGGTTCCCGCCCGCCCGCAAGATGCCATCCACGGCGGCTTCCCGCTCGAGAGGCTCGCGGCCCGACAGAAACGACTCGAGGATGGGGAGGGTTTTCGCGCCGTGATTCGACACGGCGGCCATCGCCTGGAGGCGCACGTCGAGGTTTCCAAAAAGGAGGCGGTGCGCAAGGGCTTCGGCATCCCGGACCCCGAGGCTGTCGAGGATCAGGGCGAAACGAAGTTCGCGGAGACGGTTGCGCTGCTCGGGGGACAGGCCGGGATTGAGGGTCTCGAAATGCGAAAGCGCTTCGTCCGCCCCATCGCGCATCAGGGCACGGAAGCCGCGGCTGGAGCGCACATCGTCGTCGCTCAGCAAGTCGTTGATACGGCTTGCGGCGAACTCGGGATCCACGGATGCGTCTCCCGGCGTCCGCGCGCCTGCCGCCCATGCTTCCCAGCGGCGGAGGGCGTCGGCATTGGCGGCGGGAGTTTCGGCCCAGGCGTCGAAACCGAAATTCTCCCCCGACTGGTCTTCGAGCAATTGCAGCGCTCCGAGCCGCACGGCAAGGAGGCGGTGGCGCAGCAGCGGCACGAAGAGCGGAGCGGGCGGAGGGGGCTTCGCTTGAACGGCCTCGTCCACCAGCGGGCGCATTTTCTCGTCGGCCATCAGCATCACGAAGTCCGCGATTTCCTCCTGGTTCAAACCGGAAAATCCGTCCTTTCGCACCTTGCTGATGACAGGCGGGGTGGCGATGACGCGGTGCCCGGAATTTCGGGAAAGCGTCGCGCTGTCGGGGCCTGGCGGGGCGGGATCGCCGGTTTCAAGCAGGGCGAGAAATTTTTCCCGGTCAAGAAATCCTGTCCAGTGTCCCGCCGGGGCTCCAGCCGGGGTGAGGACGACGAAGGCCGGCGCCCCGCGCACACCGTGGCTCCGGGCCAGCGCCTGTTCCCCGATGAGGTCCACTTTGACGATCTCGAACTTGCCGAGCTTTTGCTTCACCTCTTCCTGGGAGAGAACCTCGGTTTCGAATTTCCGGCACCATGAGCAGCCCTGCATTTGAAAATAGAGGAGCGCGGGACGGGACAGCAATCGCGCGCGCTCCAGGGCCTGGTCCGCCGGGGATGCCGCCGTCGGGGAAGCGGCGGGAAACGCCGGAGGCCTGGTCTGGAGGGAGCAGAACCCTGTGCCGGCAGCAACAAAAAACCAAAGGAAAATGGCGGAGCGGAGATTCATGCTCCGGTCAGTAAAGCAGGGCGTAGGCGAGGATGTTCACGTTCATCTCGAGCGAATTCTTGATCTCGTTGCCGCCGCAGCAGCAGCAGCCGGGGGAGTTGGCCGTATTGTTGAGGCCGTGCGGGGAATAAACCGCGACGATCTTTCCGCCCCTCTCCATCGCGAGCAGCCCGGGTTCCTCGGCGGGAGCTTTCAGGTCGAGCCGGTCAATTTTGTAAACCGTGCGAAAGATCGGGCTGTCCTTCGGCAACGGCTTCCACTCTTTGCCGGGGAATACCGCCCTCATCTCCCGGCGGAATGCCTCGTCGAAATTCTTGCTGGAACAGCCGGCGGAGGCGAGGAGAAAGCCGCCGTTTTCGAGGTAACGCTTGAGATTTTCGCGCTCCTTGCCCGCGAGGTGAAAATCCGCCTCGCCGGTCATGACAGCGAAAGGGTACCCGAACACCTCCTCGGTTGCCAGTTTCACGCTCTTGAATCGCCGCTCGGTGGTGATCGTCGTCTCGCGCTGCACGGCGCTGAGAAACTCGTCGCTGAAGCACCGCGAGGTCTGTGTGCCGCCGTAGATGAGGATCGCGCACTGGACTTCCGCCGCGCTGAGGACGGGCGAAATCCCCAGGACGGATGCGAGCAGGATGAGAAAGGATCGGGTCATGGAGGTGTGGGTGGATTGGAGAAATATTTCCGCACGGCGGAGCGGTATTTTTCCGGAATTTGCTGAAGGGAAATCGAGGCGGCAGCCGTGGTTCCGGTTCCGGTTTTTTCGATTTTTGCCTGGTTGTCGGAGTGGAGTTGAGGGGCCTTTGAGAGTCCATCGCGGATGCTTCCCAGGCTGGTGATGACAGGACGCGGGGGGGGAGTGAACCGGGTGCGTTGAGGTCCGAAGACCGGAAGTTCGAGCGTCGAGAATCCCTGCGTGACATAGCCGTCGTCCGCCGGTCCCCCGCTGCCCAGGGCCCCGAGGCGGCCGCGGGCCATCATGCCCGCGAGACATTGGCCGAGGGTTTTTCCGAGGGCGTGGCCCTGCGGAAACAGTTGCTGGCAACTTCCCCTGCAAAGTCCGGCAAACTGGTTCCCGCTATTTTCGGGAAGAAGGGCGGCGAGTTGCTCGTGGGCTTGACGGGCGGCCCGGGAGGCTCCCTGGGCATCGGTGTTCTGCGCGGCGGTCGATGCCCGGCCCATGTTCTTCGGCGCTTCGCATTGCTCCAGGCGGGTCGCGAATTCGGCGGCATCGGCCTTGAGCTTGTCGTAGCCTGTGTTGTCGGGAATCGCTTCCGCGGCCTCGCGCATCTGGCCGGGCAACCGCCCGGCCAGCTCGCGGAGTTGATCCTGAAGCTTCGCGGCGGAGGCGAGGGCGCCGGCATCATTTTCACCGGACAGTGTCATTCGGTCGACCCAGTTGGCGAGTTGTCGCTGCTGTTCGACAAGCTGCATGAAGTTCGCCGCCTGTTCGAAGAGCCGCCCGACGGAATCGAGTTCCTGGCGGCGGGCGAGCATCCCGTCGAGTTCGGAGGACTCTCCATCGAACTGCTTGCGGATCGATTCGATCTGCTTGTCGAGATCGGGCTGCGAGGGATTCAACTGTCCGAGACGGTCCGCGGCGTTGCGGGCGCGCGCGGCACTTTCGGCAAGCGCTTTTTCCATGACCATCTCCATGTCGAAAGCGGGAAAATCACGGGCCAGTTGCCCGAGCGCGTCGGCGGCATCCCGCACGGCTCCGGTGGATTTTTCGAGCGCGCCCGCCTTGTCCTCCTTTGCTTCCTGTGCGCCGGCAAGTGCCCGGCGCGCGCGGTCGAGTTGCTCCTGGATCTTCTGGAAGCGGGCCAGCAGTTCATCGAGCGAGACGCGCCCGACGAGCATCTTTCCGTATTCCTCTTCGCTGATGATCTCGATCCGCGAGACATCCGAGGTTTGGATACCGGTCAGGGAAGGGTTCTCATCGCGGCCCTCGATGTAGAGTTCGATCACTTCGCCAGGCTCGACTCCCAGCGTGGAGAGATCGAGCCGGGTTTGAAATTCGTAAGTTTTGTCCCCTTTCGGCACGGCGAGTTCCTCCGGGCACTCGCGGAATCCCTTCAGCGTGCGGACAAAGTCCACGCGGCGGATTCCAAAATCGTCCTGCGCCCCGCCGCTCACCGGCACGAGCGTCCGGGGGGTGGCGAGCGCGTGCGATCCGGGTTCGTGGAGAGTGAGGCGGGGTTTGTCGTCGGGGAGAACCGACTGCTTGATCTCAAGCGGGGCCGGCGACTCCGTGCCCTGGACGTCACGGATCCGCACCTGCAGCGTTGCAGGTTCGAGCATCGGCCAGTCGAACCGGACGGTATGAACTCCGGCCGGCGTGGCGGAGAGGGATTTTTCCTCGCCGTGCGGGGAGAGCGGCTTGATTTTCATTTCGCCGCCGGCGAGCGGGCGGTTGCTGGTGATGCTCAGCGACGCCGTGGCCCCATGAACCGCCTTGATTTCCTCACGACCCAGCACGATCTCGCGAACGGGTTCGCGCGTGTAAGCCGGAGGGCTGATCGTCAACCGTGCGAGCGAGAAGCGCGGTTCGAGCAGGAGGCGGATCTTGTGCCATGTGCTGCGCGCGCTTCCGGCGGCAAAGCAAAATTCGACGGGGCGCGCGATTTTTTCGATCTTCTGGGTGAAACGATTCTCCGCGCCTCGAAAGCACTCGCTTTCCTCGGTCTCTCCCTCGTGGCGGGTGAGCACGCGCACCGGGACGTTCACTTTTCCTCCTGTGATGCGCGCGGTGACTTCGATGTCCCCCCCATAGGCGACCTCGGGTTTCGAGGGGGACACCTGGAAATCCAGCATGCTGTAGGGCGGGATGTCGGCGAAGGGGGCCAGCAGGCGCGCCGCGAGCGTCGGCACAGCCTGGGGCTTGAGCAGCATGAGCAGGAAAACCGCCGCGAGGATCGCCCCGACCGCCAACCTTGCAGCCCGCAGGACCCTTCGCGGACGGCATTGTACCGGCGGCAGGTCGAAGAATCCGAGTTGGGCGTCGGCAATGCTCTTGCCTTTCAAAAAACCGGACGGTCCCGACTGGACCAATTCATAGGCGCTGAGCAGCGAGCGGTGGGGATCGTCCAGCATGGTGTCCGCAATGACCGCCATCTCGCGGCGGCCGATCCGGCGGATGGGAAAGTATTTGAACAGAAGGCGGCCAAGCGCGGCCAATGGCAGCCCGAGCCCGATGACGAACCGGGCATTTTCGGGAAGCGGCAGGAACAAATCATAGACGGCGGCAATGGCCAGGGCGAGCAGGAGCCAGGCTCCGGTGCGCAGGGCGAGGGCAACGACGAGCCCCCGGCGCCACACACGCAGGCGCTGGTCGAGTTCAAACTCCACCGGATGAGTCTTGGCCATATCAGATCAATCCGTTCCTCCGCCTAAGCAACCACTCTCCCGCGAAAAAGCCCAGCATCGGGAGCAGCCACATCCAGTTATCCCAGGAACTTTTCCATTCCGCGGTGCCTTCGGTTTCGCGTGGCGGAGGCACGAGGTCCTCGAACATCGAGGCAAGCTGATCGCCGCCGAGCAGCCGGCCGCCGGTTTTTTCCGCGAGGTCCCCGAGGTAGGACGGGTCGGCGCTGAGCTCGCTTCGTTCGCCAGGCGGCGCCATCGAGAAAATCGTCGCATGCAGGGGCTCGGACGCCTCATCGGTTCGGAGCTGGACAGTATGGAGACCGGGCTGGTCCAGAGGGAAAACCGAGTCCCACTGGTCCGGATTGGCGGCGCTTGCGGTGGGATCGAGCGTGGCGATGTCCGCGCCATCGCGCGAGACCGCCAGCCTCGGGACGGCATTCTTTTCCGTGCCGGGGCGGCGCATCACGCGGACGCGCACGGGTTTTCCCACCTCGATCACCTGGTGGCTTACCTTGAGCGCGAAATTCCGGCCGGGCAGAAAATCCGAATACGAGACGACCCAATTGAAGAGCTGGAGCCAGAAGTCGCGGTAGAGTTGCGCCGCCTCGGGGAAGGCGGGGAAAAAGCCCCACCGCCAGAGGTCGTCGCAATTGACGGCGACGACCTGCCCCTCGCCGAATCTCCGGCTGACAATCAGGGGGAAACGCGATTCGCGCTGGCCCTGCCAGGCCACCCCTTCCACCAGCACCTGGGCGAACGGCTTCAGCCCGGTGCCCGCCGCGGCTTTGTGCAGCGGGGGAAGCTTCTTCCAGATCGGGGCGTTGCGGCCGGGCAGATCCGCCCCGAAGAGCCCGGCCTCTTCGCCGGTCGCAGTGGGGCGCCAGTGGAATTCGCCATCGACCGGCGTATCCCACGTCATCGGGAAAAGCGGTTCCAGCGCCGGGATTCCCGTGGTGACCGGATTGCCCCGCGCCAGCACGAGGGCGCCGCCGTTTTTCACCCAATCCGCCAGCAGTGCGGCTCTCGCCGGATCAAAAAACCCTTCGACGCTCCGACCCAGAATGATGAGATCGTAACCGGCCAACTCGGCGGCTTCGGAGGGAAACGCGGCGCGCTGAATCATGGAGAGGTCCTGCTTGCCTTCCGCCGTCGCGAGGCTGAAGAATCGCTTCTCGGAAAGTCGGTAAACCAGCTCAAAGGCATAGTTGCGCTCTCGCTGGAGGAGCTGGGCGATGAACTTCGAGTCCCAATACGGGCTGCCCTCGACCAGCAACACACGGATCGTTTCATCGAGAACCTGCACACCGAAACGCGAGCGGTTGTCGAACGTGTCCTTTTCGTTCTCAAGGGCGTCGGTCTCGATCCGGAAATCCTGATAGCCAGGCGGCAAACCCTTCAGAACAAAAACCGCCTGCGCCGGTTCGTCCGGAACGAGCCGGACGGTTTGATTTTGCAGGACCCGTCCGGACGTTTCCACGAGGCGGAGTTCAACGCTTCTCCGGATGTTGGAGCTGACGTTCGCCTGGATTTTGAGTTCCTGGCCCTTGAACACCGTGTATTGACGGCGTCCTGTCTGGACGGAGACATCGGGATTCGCCACCGGCCCGCCAAGGGGGACGGCGAAAATCCGGACCTCTGTCGAGCGCGCGGGGAGGATGGCGGTTTCTGCCGGCGTGGCGGCGACTTGTCGTCCATCGGACAGCAGGAGTATTCCTTCGAGTGCCGGAGAGCCCGCGCTGTAGCGGGAGACCAGCGAGGCCGTTGCGCCGGCGATATCGGTTGCCGGGGTTTCCGCGGCGGGGGATTCCCGGGCTTGCAGGGGCCGGACGGCAGCGCCGTCGAACGCGTAGGCGGCAATTTTTTTCCCATGTGATCCCGCCAATTTCTCCGCCGCCCGGGCGAGGTTTTGCGCGGCTTCCAGGCGTGAACCGCCGCCTGCGTCAGGCGTGGCCATGCTCGCGCTGCAGTCCACCAATACCGCCCATTCGGTGTTGCTTTCGGCGGGGGGAACAATCCAGTGGCCGGGGTTCAAAAATGGCAGGGACAGCGACGCGATGCCACCGATTCGCAGGGCGCAAATGCCGGGACGCGCGCTCCGTCCGCAATCCGCGCTTGACCGCCAGGCAAGGCCCCCCGCCAACAGGGCCAGCGCGCCGAGGATGAGGATCACGTTCTGTATGGGCAGAAGCGGGTTCATGGGGCGGCGGAGCGGGCTTTCCAGACGACGAGCGACTCGGCGAGAAGGCAGAGGCAGGCGAACCCCAGCAGCCAGGGCCAAAGCGGAATGCCCTTGCGCAACGACGAGACGCTCTCGTTCGCCGCCAGCGTCATGACCTCCGGTCCCGCCATTGCCGGGAGGTCCTGCGCGCGAAGGTCGGATTCCGCCGCGGGAAAGTTCACCGTCGAGTAGCCTGCGGACGAGCCATGAACGAGCCATTCGTAAAGGCCAGGACCCAGAGGCGACTTTGAGCGGAAAACCGGAGAGCCCGCGCCGGCGCGCCCGACCGCGATCTCGCCGGGCGGGCTCGTGATGGCCACCTCTTCATCGAGGGTGTCGCCGGGAAAGTCTCTCGAGATTTTTGAGCCCGACGGAAAATCCCCGCCCGCCATTGCCGACGGGCCCCGCCGGCCGGACAAGACCAACTCGGCGAGGAAAGGAACGAATTCGGCCCGCTCCGCCCAACGGGGTTCGCTTTTTTCCAGCGACACATTCCATAAAATCACCCGGCCCCATTCCGCCACGGCCGGGACGCCATCCTGATAGGCGAGCAGGGTTCCTTCGTCGGGCCACGACCCCGGGGACAGTTCCAGACGTTCGGAAAATTTTCCGCCCGCGGGGTTGCCCGCATCGCCGCCGCCGAACAGAGCGAAAACGGGATGTCCGGGATTGGCCACGCGGAGGCCCATCGTCCCTTGCAGGGAAGATGTCCGGAAGACCGCATCGCCCGCCGCCTCCCGGCCGGCGAGAGCGAGCACATCGCCCAAAGGCAGGCCCGCCGCCGGCGCGCAGATCACGCTGCCCCCCTCGGCGAGAAAAGTTTGGAGGGCCTTCCGGTTCGCCCCGTCCCAACCCGCGAGCATCAGGACATCGGTGTCCGGCGGTTCGCCCGGCTCGACCGGTGTGACAAGAATCCAGTCCACGCTTTCCAACGCCCGCGCCCAGCGCCTCGCGGTCTCCTGATCCGTCCCGGCGATGCCGACCGAAAGGTGCGGCCGGACATCGAGGACGAGGCGGCGCGTGTTGTCGGAGGGAAAATCATCTTCATCGAGCGTGAACTCCATCGCCTGCTCCCCCGGTTTCGCGAACCGGCAGGCGAAAGTGACGCTGCCCTCGTTCCACGGGGGCAGGCGCACATCCCGGCTCTGAGTCATCTCGCCGGCACGCAGGAACACCCGGCGCAACACGGGCTGGCTGGAATAATTCGCCACCCTCGCGGTCAGTTCGACATCCTCGCCCACCAGCACCTTGTGCGAAGAGGGAAGGATCTCGATCAGCGCCTGGTTGGCGACTTCCCGCGATCCCGCCGCGATGAGAACGAGCCGTGTCCCGGGAAGATCCGGCAGAGAAAACCCCTTCCAGTTCGCCGCCTGAAAATCGGAGAGGACATGGATCTCGCGCGCGCCCCTGGTCCCTCGCAGCAGAGCCTCGGCCCGGCTGAATGCGCCCGGCAGATCGGCGGTTTCGAGCGACACCCGCGCCGACTGCAGAGCCTGTTGGAGCGCGCTTTTGTTCACCGCAAGGTTGGGGAACTCCGGCACGGAGCCTCCGCGCACCCACACGATGTTCGCCAGGTCGCCCGATCCGAGGCCGGCCACGATCTCCGAGGCTCGGGCGCAGGCGGCCGCGAAGCGCGTGCGCGAACCCTCGACCGCGGACATGGAGGCCGACGCATCGATGAGGAGGATCACATTCTTGCGTTCGCCCTCTCCGGCCAGCGGATTTGGCGCGAGGAGAAGCGGTTTCAAAAAGATCCCGATCAGGCCCGCAAAAAGAAGCGTTCGCAGCAGCAGGATCAGCCACGAGCGGGGTTGCCGGATGCGCGCCGTCTTGCGGACGATCGACTCGATGAACCGGATGGAGCTGAAGGGCACGGATCGCGGCCGGGCGCGGGCAAAAAGGTGAATCAACACCGGAACGGTCACCAGGGCCGCGAGGGGCAGAAGCGAGGGGTTCGCCAGGGTCAGATTCATCGGGGACGATTGGCCAGAACGTCCAACAACTGAAAATAATGTGTATCCGTCCGGGCGAGCTGGTGGTGGATCTGGCGCTGGCGCGCGAGGGTGCGCAGGTTGCGGAAATGGGCCTGCATGGCCTCGCCGTAGCTCCGTTTGAGGTCGCGCGTGTGTGTGACGACCCGTCGCCGTGTTTCCAGATCGAGAAAAGAGACCAGGCCGCGGTCCTGAAGTTCCAGCTCCTCCGGGGCGGCGATATGGAAAAGATAAATGCGGAACCCCCGGTGCAAATAGGTCGCGAGCGCCTCGAAGATCGCTCCCGGATCATCCAGGAAGTCCGAGAGGATCACCAGGGAGCCCCGCTGCCGGAAAAGGGGGAAGATTTTTTTCAATGTCGCGGAGAGCGAGGTCGGCTTTCCGGGACGGTTGTCTTCCAGCTCATGGAGGATGCGGTGGAGGTGGCCGGACGTGCTGCCCAGCGGGGCAAAGAAGCGCACGCCCTCGTCGAACGTGCAGAGCGAGACGCGATCCTTCCCGCGGATCACGAGGTAGCACAGCGCGGCGGCGAAGAACGAAGCGTAATCGAATTTGCTGGGATTTTCCCCGAACCCCATCGAGCCGCTGCTGTCGAGCAGCACATAGCAATTCATGCTCGTCTCCTGGTGAAAATTCCGCAGATACAGGCGGTCCGAGCGGGCGAACACCCGCCAATCCACACGGCGCGGATCGTCCCCCGCCGCGTATTGCCGGTAATCGCGGAACTCGGTCGATGCCCCCCGGTCGTTCGAGCGGTGCCGTCCGCTGAAATAGCCCTCGACCAGCGCCTTCGGGGCGAACTCGTAGGACGCCGCGCGGCGCATGTCCTCGGGCTTGAGGAATTTGAAGGCCGTGGTGCCTGGCGTTTTCACGTGCCGGACAGGAGGATCGCTCAGGCCACTTTCTGCGTGGAGAGCAGGTGGCGGATGATGTCGTCGGACGTCACTCCTTCGCCGGTGGCGTTGTAATTCGGGATCACCCGGTGACGAAGGACCGGCAGGGCGGCATCGCGCACCTCCTGTACCGAAGCCGAGGTGCGGCCGCGCAGCAAGGCGAGCGCCTTGGCGGCCAAGTGGAGGGTTTGCGAGGCGCGCGGGCCGGCTCCCCATGCGACAAGACGCTTCACATGATCGTCGGCCAGCGCGGAATGCGGACGGGTGGACTGGACCAGACGGAGGATGAAATCCACGGCGTGATCCGGCATCGGGATCTCGGTCACCGCATCCTGCATTTCCAGGACCTGCCCTCGCGTGAGCACTTCTTCCGGCCCGTCGGCGGAGGGGGTTCCGGAGTGGAGCACGATGGCGCGTTCATCGTCCATTGAGGGATAGTCCACATTGATGTGAAAGAAAAACCGGTCGAGCTGCGCCTCGGGCAGCGGATACGTGCCTTCGTGCTCGATCGGGTTCTGCGTGGCGAAGACCGTGAACGGCTCCTGCAATGTCCGGGTCACTCCGGCCACGGTCACCTGCCGTTCCTGCATCGCTTCGAGCAGCGCGGACTGGGTCTTCGGCGGCGTGCGATTGATCTCGTCGGCGAGCAGGAGGTTCGCGAAAATCGGGCCTTCGGAAAATTCGAAGCGCCGGACACCGCCATCCGCCGCCTGGAGGATCTCGCTGCCCACGATATCGGTCGGCATGAGGTCCGGCGTGAATTGGATGCGGTGGAAACTCAGCCCGAGCACGCGCCCGAACGTGCGCACGAGCAGGGTTTTGCCAAGCCCCGGAACCCCCACGATGAGGCAGTGCCCCCGGCTGAAAAGCGCGGCCAACATCATTTCGACGGTGTCCGCCTGTCCGACGATGACCTTTGAGATTTCCCGCTTCAGCCGGGCCACATGCCGCTGAAGCTCGTTCCATTTTTCCGTGTCGATTGTCATGCCAAAATCAAGAGTTGCCAGCGCCCTCATGCAAGCCGTCCTTGGCCCTCTTTGGCGAGGTATTTCCATGCCTGCGGCGAAAAATGTGCCGCCCGGCCCGCCGGTTGACCCGGGACCGGAAACGGGGAACCCGTGATTCGCGCGCCCAATTCCATCGGGGAAGGGGATTGCCAAAGCGCCGGCGGACGTTCAATGTGTCCCCCTCTTCCGTGACCGATCCCATTGCGCATGGTCTTCCGCATCGCGAGCCGTTTTTGTTCGTGGACCGCGTGAGGCATCATATCCCGGGCAGCGAAGCCGTCGGGGAGAAGACATTTGCAAGGGAAACCCCGATGTTCGCCGGGCATTTCCCGGGAAACCCGATCGTGCCGGGCGTCATCCTGGCCGAGGCCTTGGCCCAGGTGGCCGGGATTGCCGGGTCCTCGGAAAAAGGCTTCCTGCTTTCGGCGATCCGGGCGATGAAGTTTCCCTCCCCGGCAAAACCCGGGGAAACGATCACCCTGCGGGCAACGAAAACCGGCTCGCTGGGCGGGCTCTTCCAGTTTTCCGTCTCCGCGGATGTGGATGGCCGGATCGTTGCCGAGGGGAAAATCGTGCTGAACGAGCTATAGCTCCACGAATTCCGAGTCCTGCCGGGGTGGCTTTCCCAGCAGGAACAGGCGCGCCGGAATCACCTGGTTCAACCAGTCCAGGTGCGGGGGCAGGACCCTTCTGCGGTTTTTCCATTCCGCTTCCACGAGCAAAAAATCCGGGGCGGTTTCCTGGACGATGTCGCAAAGCGTGAATCCCGTGTTCGACTCCACGGTGCGCAAATCCACCTCCGGGGCAATCTCTTCCAGGGCCTCGCAGAGGTGGTCGAGCGCCGAGCGATCCTCCTCGTGCCCAAGCGCCGCATCCCGCGCATGGGCGAACGGACTGTCGGCGGCAAGGATGGAAATGCTTGTGGGCCCTATGGAAGCCAGGGCCGCCCTCGCGAACTGCCAGCGCGGACGGTGGGCTTCGGTCATCAGGCAGGCCGTGGTCTTCCCGCCGGAGATTGCCATGGCAGGGCAGGGGATCAGGAGAAGGTCGCACGGCGCGCGCTGGAGAAGCTCGCGCACCACATCGCCCGTGAAATTCCGGATGTCATTCGTCCGGTCCATCGCGCCGGCGATGACGAGATCGAAATATTCGCTTGCGGCCGCGTCGACCAGCGCCTCAGCCGGGGTGGGCCCCTCGCACCAGTAAATATCGACTTCCTCGCGGCCGAGTTCCCCGAATGCGTCGTGGAATTTCCCGACTTTTTCATCGGATCGTTCCCCCGCATGGAGGACGCTGAGCCGGGCGCCGAACTTCCGGGCAATACGGTCGGCTTCCGCAATCACCGCATGGAATCGCGGAGAGAAAGTGGCAGCAACAGCAAAGTGAGGTTCAGGCATACTGCAGGGCCAATCTCGCGCGAACCTCCACCGGCTTCCAGCGGAAAATCAGACTTTCGAAAGATTTATGATGTTTTGGAATTGTTGCCCGGTGAGCGGCATCACGCTGAGGCGCGACTGGCGGAGCAATCCGATGCCGGCCAGCCCGGGGTCCGCTTTGATCTGCGCGAGTGTCACGGGGGACTTCAGCGGCGAATGGGGTTTCAAATCCACACAGGACCAGTCGCCTTCGGTCGCGGTGGGGTCCGGATAGGCGGATCGGACGACCTCGGCGATGCCCGTGACGGATTTGTCGACGACGCTGTGGTAGAAGAGCACCCGGTCGCCTTTTTTCATGGCCCGCAGGTGGATGCGGGCCTGGAAATTTCTCACCCCCGTCCAGGCGGTTTTTCCATCGCGCACAAAATCTTCCCAAGAATACGCCGTGGGTTCCTGCTTCACGAGCCAGTGGTTCATGGGTTTTGCGCGAGGTGGTTGAGAATGTTTTCCGAGGTGGTGTTGCTGATGAATTCCCGCGACTCGATGCTGTTGTAGGCATTGTGCGGAGTGAAAACCACCTGCGGCCTCCGGAGCAGGGCGTTGCTGGAGATGTAGCGGGAGATCTCTTTCATCCGGCCGACAGGCATCGAGATGCGGTCGTTGTCCCCGCCGGAACCCCGCACCCGGTCGGCGATCTGCGCGCCCAGCAGGGCGGTTGCCCCTCCGTGGAAAACGCCCTCCTCCTCGATGACATCGAGCCCGGCTCCGCCGACCTGCCCGCTGTCGAGGGCCTCGATGAGCGCCTCGGAATCGATGAGGCGCCCGCGGGCGGTGTTCACGATCAACACGCCAGGGCGGCAGCGGGACAGGGTTTCCCGGTTGAGGATGTGGTGGGTTTCCTGGTTGAGCGGAATGTGCAGGGTGATCACATGGGACTCGCGGACGAGGTGTTCGAAAGAGGTGTACCGGAAGTCCAGGAGCTCGGTGTGGATCGGGTTCGGGGCCGCGTCATAGGCAAGGACTTTCATGCCGAATGCCCCGGCGATGCGGATCACGTGCAGCCCGACACGGCCCGCGCCGACAACTCCCAGCGTGCTCCCCCGAAGGTCCATGCCGCGGAATTTCTCGTGGGTGAATTTTCCGGCGAGCGCGGCCTCGGTGGATTCGCGGATCCGTCGCGAGAGGGCGAGCATGAGGGCGAAGGTGTGTTCGGCCACGGTGTTTTCACCATAGCCGCTGACATGGGTGACTGCGATCTGCCGCTTCGCGCAGGCCGCCAGGTCGATGTGGTCGGCTCCCATCGAGCGGGTGGCGATCATCCGCAGGGCGGGATGGCTGTCCAGAAAGGCCTCGTCGATCCGCTCGGTGATGAAAATCGAGACGATCTCGACATCGTCCGGCACCTCGCGCAGCCCGGGCTGGAAGGAAACGTCGAAGCCCTCGAACTTCTCCGAGAAAAATTCCTCCTCCTCCGGCTCGGTGGCCACGAAACAAATTTTCCTGCTTTCCATGAAAGTGATTGGCAGGACAGTATGAACGGTCGCCCGATGGAAACAAGCACTGCCAGCAAAGGACTTTTCCTCACATTCGAAGGCTCGGAGGGTTGTGGGAAATCCACCCAGATCCGCCTCCTTGCGGAAACCCTGCGGTCCCGGGGACGGGACCCGCTGCTGGTGCGCGAGCCCGGTGGAACGCCCTCCGGCGAGGTGATCCGCCACCTCCTCCAGCATGCCCCCGAGGGGGAGGCGCTGACTTCCGAGGCCGAACTCCTTCTCTTCGCCGCCAGCCGGGCCCAGCTCGTCCGGGAAGTGATCCGCCCCGCGTTGTCTGCGGGGCGCATCGTGATCTCCGACAGGTTTCTCGATTCGACGACCGTCTATCAGGGCGTTGCCCGGAAGATCCCCCCGGAAGTGACCGCCCGGATCAACGCCTTCGCCGTCGGCGTCTGCCTCCCCGACATGACATTCCTCCTCGATCTCGACCGGGCCACGGCTCTCGCCCGCATGGGGGGGCGCAACCAGGATGCGGACCGGATCGAACGCGAATCCGAGGATTTTTTCAAAGCCGTCCGCCGCGGGTACCTCGAACTCGCCGCCCGCGAAACCCACCGCATCCATGTCCTCGACGCCTCCAGGTCCCCCGCTGAAATCGCGGCGCGGATCCGGACGCTTCTCAGCGAAGCCGGATGCATGAACCCACGCGCCAACCAATAGCATTGGCGATGCCAACCTATTTCGGAAAACGAAGTTCAGTAAAGCTTCTCGGCTACGAACAGCTCGTTTTTGGCGGCGGACTTTCGCCGCTCCCTGCCTCCCGGCGCTCTC
>JBAYWC010000048.1:0-20559 GCA_041674265.1 Terrimicrobiaceae bacterium | reverse complement strand
GGTGACAAGGACAGGGTTGTTGAACGTATCGGTGTGGGTCGTGACCGGAATGGCCGCCCCGCCGGCGCCATGGGTCACCGTCGAACTGTTGTGGTCCGGCGCATAGGCAATCGTCGCCTGCCGGACGAGGGAGGAGGAGGCATTTTTGATCTGCTCGGAAACCTTGCGGCCCATGATGTCGGTGGTGACGACGGTCTTCTCACCCAGGGCGTTGGTGGTTTCCACGACCTTGCCGCAGTTGTCGTAAACCGTCGTGGTTGTCTGTTGGGCGCTGGAGCCCGAGGACGCAGGTCCTGTCACGGTTTTCGCGCGGTCCAGCCCATCGTAGGTCGTCGTGAAGAGGTTCCCCCCGGCATCGGTCTGCTGGACAAGATTTCCCCGGCGGTCGAAGACCTTCTGCTCGGAGGCGAGGGTCGCCCCACCGGCAGCCTTCAATGTCCGGGTGACCGTGCGGGCGGCATCGTTGTAAGCGGTTTCCCAATAGGAACCGCCGGCCAGGGTTTCAAGCACAACGCGGCCGTCCAGCGCGTAGCGCCACCCGAGGAGTGTTCCGTCGGGATTTGCCTGGCTCAGAAGCTGGCCTGCCGTCGTATAGGTCATTGTCGTGACCCCGCCGAGCGGGTTCGTGCGAGTGGCGATTTGGTCGCCGGCCTCGTAGGTGAAGCTCTCCGAGGCCAGAACCGCCCCACCCGGAGCGTAACCTTGATGCACCGTGCGGGTGAGCATCCGGCCGATCCAGTCGTAGGTCATCGCGGTGGAATTCCGGTTGGCGTCCCGGATTTCCGTCTGGTTCCCAAACAGGTCGTGCTTGAAGAAGGATGTGGCGAAAAGATCGTCTCCAGCCGGGGCCTCGACCCCGTCGGCCGAAGCCTGGCTGCGCCAGCGCGTCTCTTCCAGCGGACGCCCGGCCCCGTCGTATTTGCGCCAGACGTAATCCTCCGGGTTGTAGCGCGGTCCGTCGCTCCACTCGAGTTCGCCGTTGAGGTTGAAGTAGCTGTAGTTCCAGCCGACCAAGGCGCCCCCTTCTTCACGGAACTCTTCCCAGATCCGGCGGCCCATCGCATCGTAGGCATACGAGATGCTCCGGCCGAGAGCGTCGGTCACGGCCACCAGCTCGCCCCGCCGGTTGTAGCTGAAGGTCTGGACGATATTCGGATCGGTCGAACCGGTGAACCGCGTGGAGGTCGCCGGGAAACCGAAGGTGTTGTAGGTCCATTCCACGCGGGCTTCATCGGCGGTCCCCTCCGCCCGTTTCTGGCGCAGGAGCAGGCCCCGGGCCATGATCAGGGATGCTCCCGAGCCTTCCGACACCTGGGTGTATTCGTTGACCGTGTGGCTGCCCTCCGTGCCGCCGGCCCACTTCTCCACCCGTGTGGGCAACCAGGGATAGGTCGCATCGGCGTAGTAGGTCTTGACGGAATTGCCAAGGGGATCGACCACCTCGGTCGGCAGATTGAGCGTGTTATACGATGCGCTGCCCACGGCCGAGTCGCCCGCCCCGTCGCCGGTGATGTCTCCCGTGATCTTCTTTTCCACGACGTTGCCCAGTGTGTCGTATTTGTATTCCGTGATGAGCCCGCGCTTGTCGGTCCGCTTTTTCAGGCTGCGCGGGTAGGCTCCGGTGGAAACATCCCCCGGCTGATACCATTCCTGGCTGATCTCCTGGTTGAGCGGGTCGCGCTCGAGAGTGATCTGGCTGTTCGTGTATTCGTAGCGGGTCGCCCGGTTGTAGGCATCGCGAACAATGGTGTAGCCCGTAATGGTCTTGTCGGTGTTGACGGTTTGCGCATACTCGAAGGACGCATTCTGGACGGGAACCAGATCGGCACCGACCGAGGCTTTTTGCACGGTGACCCGGCTTTGGGTGTCGTAGGTATTTTCGAGGACGCGGCCTTCGGGCTTGGTCTCCCGCACGATTTGGTGATTGGAAACCGTTTTCGTCTGCCCCGCCTGGGTTTCGCTCACATGCCCGTATTCGTATTTGTAAACCGAGGCATCCGGACGGACGACCTCGATCAAGTCGCCGTGCTCATCGTAGCGATATTCCACCCGGCGTCCGTCACCGGCATAAGCCCGGAGGATCTGGCCGTAGATATCGTAATCAAAAGCAATGAAATTGCCATTCGAGGAAACAACGCGCGTCACCTCTCCGTAACCCGGCTCGGTGGAAACCGCGCCAAATTCGAATTTGTAATAGTTGCCGCTGTTGTCATCCCACTCCTCCAAATAAGGACGCTCCCGGCTGGATCCGCTCGTCCCGCCGGTCGGGAATGAGCGGACCTTGAATTTGCGCACCGAGCCATCAGGCCCGGTAAGGGTATAATACGTGTCCCCCGAAGTCGTCAGGACGATCTTCGAGTTAAACAGGTTGGCGGTGGAACCAAAGCTGTCGCCTTGGAGGTTGGCCAGGGTCGGGTTGTCGGCGGCGACGGGCTTCCACTCCGTGGCCGATTGTTTGCGGAAGACAACCACCGAGCCGTCGGCATCCGCCGCCTGAATGATGTCGGCATTTTGGCCCACCACCAGGTAGGGGAAATAGGCCCACCGCCAACCATGGCCGAAATTGTTGTGGGCAAGATTCTGGCTGGAGTAGTTGCGACGGATCTCCAGGGGCATCGGCCCTTCGAGTCGAAGATCCACGGTGTCAATGTAGAACTCGCCTGTCACCACACTCACGGGATCGGACACAAAACTACTGATGGCGTTGACCGCACTCTTGACGCTTCCGAAGAAACTCGGGGTGCCTGCCGAACCGGTCGCGTAATTGAGCGAGTAAAGGTTCGCGGCAAGCACACTGCCGCTTCCCGATGGCGTAAAACCCAGCGAACTCGCCGACAACGCCCAACTGTTGGTGTTGACGCTTGAAACCAGACTGGCGCCGGTCGAGATCGAATCGAAAGACGAATTGTAATTCCATGACGGGGCAAGCGAGCTTGTGAAGGCCGGCGCGGCCACCGAAGGGGCAATTGTGCTCAGCGAGTAGGCGGGCTGGGCAGAGGAAAAATTGTAGCTCAGCTTGATGTTCGGAACATTTATGCTCTCGAAACTGGCGGGGTTGCTGAAATATCTGCCCGCGCCGCCGCTCAGGTTCTTGCTGATCAGGGCGCCCCATTGGTTGGGCCCGAAAATCAGGGCTCCCATTCCGGTATAGGCCCCGGAAGCTCCAACAACCGGCTTGGAAGTGATATATGCCTTGACGTATTTCCCGAAGCCGGGGGTTTCGAAATAACCTTTGACCTGGGTCCAGAGCCCCGCGTCATACGCGGCCATGGCCGCGTCATACGTCAGGTAATTGTTGATCGTCAGCTCGTAGAAGGCGTCCGGGTAGAGAGCGGGGTTGCTTTTCGCCGTGCGCAACAGCTCGACGGTCGAGATCGAATCTCCCATGTTGAAGTAGGTGTCGATGGCTTCATGCTCGAAGGCCGATCCCGCCGTGATGTTCAGTGCCTCGAAATCCTTTTTGGCGGCAATATTCTCAATCCCGGAATCGGCATGCGCCGTTTCGTTACCGACCATTCCGATGTCCTGGTAGAACATGTCAACGAAAGGTTGCACGTAAGTGATGTCTCCGTTGGGGAGAACTCCTCCCTCGTATTTGGCCTTGAGGACGGCGAGCCCCATGGAGAGATTTCCGACAAGGAGCCGCTTGTGCAGGTTCGCATTCGTCCCGGTGAAGCTGTCCAGTTTGTTGTAATAGGACATGCCCATGAGATAAGCGGCGGTGCCCTGGTAAATGTCGGGATCCTGCGTTGCGGGGCTTCCGGTGGCGGCGGATTCCATCTGCCAGAATTCCTTGGCTTGCTCCTCCATCATGCGGGACGAGACCTTCCCGACGCTCAGGCAAATGGCCGCAAGATCCCCCTTGTTGATCGAGAGCGTGGTTCCGTAACTGGACCCCGAGGAATAGCCAAGAAAGGTGTTCCAACGGTCGGTCGGAGCGGTGAAGTTATTGAAATACCGCTTGTTTCGCTTGACCGAGATTTCTATGCCGAGCTGCTGGTCGGTGCCAACGAGATTCGCACTGCCGTTGACGGTCTGTTTGAGGGCAAGGGACGAAAACGAGTTGGTGAAGGCTCCCGTGCCGGTGGTTCCCGGACGGAACGGGGCCAGAGTGAGGGAGAACTGGTGCGTTGCCGCGTCAACCTTGGTCTGGCGCAGGAGCAGTCTCCGGTTATGAAAATCCACAACGGGCAACTCGGCCGTTTCGATCTTCTTGGCCGGGTCTTGCAGGCTGTAGATCTTGATCGTTATGGTATCAAAGATATCCGTTTTGCTGCTGAGCGCGGCCACGGTTTCAGGCGTGCCCGTCAACTCGAACGGCTTGGGAAAGTCCTCCAGCCGGGAATAATAGTTTTTGCGATCCCGGTAGCGGATGCCGATCTCGTCGAAGGAAATCGTCGGGTGATTTTCCGCGAGCTTGGCCTTGATGAATTTCTGGAACAGCACTCCGGGGCTCTTGGTTTCCGTGCCCGTGCCCAAGCTCAGAATGGCAGTGTCCCCATTGAGGTATTTGTCGATCCATTGGTGGGCGTTCTTGTAGCCCTCGGGCATGTAATCGTAGAGGTTGTACCCCTCCACCACCTCGGTATCGTTGATCCATGGAAAGAAATGCGTCCACTGGTTGTCGATGCTCGCCGCAACCCACGGATAGTTCACCGGGATCAGCGCAGGCTCTGCCGGATCGTAGGGGGCCTGGGTTTGGCCCAGATTGTTCACGGCACCCTTGATCTGGAATTTCAAAATGCTGCTCATGCGGATATCGAGCATCTTGAGTTTGTTCTTTTCCGGGAACATGTAAGCGGCGGGAATCCCCGCCTGACGCAGCATGTAAACGAGAAGAGCGGCCTTTTCGACGGGCGATCCCTGGCCTTCCAGATATGTGGCCAATGCGCCACGGTTTACCCCGCCAGGATTGATGGATGCTTCGGAAACTTCTCCCGATTCGTTGTAATTGATCGGATCGCTCAGGGCGATCTCGTTTTGCACGAAGTTAGCCAAGGCAATGGCTTTCTGTTCGGGAGTTGGAAGATTGCCGATCAAACTGGCCACCAGGTCGTCCAGAACCGGGTGTCTTCTCAACTCGGGACTTTCGTCGAGGGTCGTAAAGCTGCCTGGCGCCCCCGTGACGGTTTGCGTGACGGCGCTCTGTGCGTGAAGAAGCTCGTCCAGCGACTTGCCCAAATACTCCGGCGGCATGGGTTCGCCTTGGAACTGCGGCTTGTCCACATCGGTGGCTCGCCACGTTGGTTTTTGATCGAAATTGATCGCGTAGAGAGTGCTTGGCGCAGCGGCGGTGAGCGTATTCCCTGTAATGACGCCGGCATTGGGAAGGTAATTCTGGACACCCCCGAGGACAATCGGATAATAGGCGAGTGATTCGACTTTGAAATAGTATTCGTCGGAAGTGGATGTGTGGGAAAGGATGTAGCCGGGATAGGTGGCTTGGCCCTCGGTGAAGATCGGCTCAATGCTTATCCCCCACGCTCCGGCGTCAATCCCGCCTTCCACATACTCGATTTTGGTCGTCAGTCCGCAGAAAGGAGATCCAGGATACTCCGGAGTCGGCCAGGAGAACCCGTTGTTGACATAGGAATCCCATCGCGCTTTTTCGGCTGGGTCGGTCGCATCCCGGCGAGGCAGGACGAAGTATTGAGTGCCCATGTTCTGCAGATCCGATTTTCGGTATGCAGTGATCCAAAAGCCCAATGCAAAGGGATTCCAACTTCCAGTCTGCACCTGAGGTCCGGCATGCACCCCGAAGCGATACGTCCGGTTGAGGAAAAGCTGTGTTCCACCCGCTCCGCTGCCAAATGCGACGATCGGATTCTCAAATGGCGTCGCCTGGTAGTCAAGGGTCAGAGTGGAACCGCTGCCGCTCAACCCGAAGTGGTAGCGCTGATCCCTGGGCACCTGAATGAACCAAGGGGTTCCTTGCAGAAACTTCCCGGCATTGTCACCCATCGCGTCGAGTTCCACGCCTTTTTCAAAATCCAAGGGAATGACAAAGGATTTCAAAACCGGCGGGTTTGCCTCGATGCCGCGAACGAATCGCTTGACTTCGGCATTCGGGTTGGTCTGCGCCCAGATGGAAGTTGCCGCCACCAGGAAAACTGAAATGAGAAGAAGAATGGGTTTTTTCACAGGAATAATCTTGCTTAGAGGGTGGATCCGTTGGCCGGGGAGGAAATACTGATGCCCAGTCTTCCGATGGCCGGGTTGTTGGGCCGGGCATCTTCGTTGTTCGGAATGGTGTCTCCATCGAGATCTGTGGGGGCGTCGCCCGGTTGGGAGGGGTTCAATCCGTTTGCGATCTCCCATCCGTCGGGCATCCCGTCGCCGTCGGTGTCGGCGAGGATGGGATTCAGCCATTTCTGGTATTCTTGAAGATTGGATAGTCCGTCGCCGTCGGCATCGCCGTTGGGATCGACGCCGGATTGGCCGAAGTGCTGCCGTTCCCAGGCATCGGGGATGCCGTTGCCGTCGGTGTCGGGATTGGGCGCGCCATCGGCGATGTCGGTGAAGTTGTCGGCGTCGGTGTCGGCCACCGTCGGGTTCGTGCCGATGAGCGATTCGCGGATGTCGGTGAGCCCGTCGCCATCCGTGTCGCTGGGGCCGTCATGGGCGAGGGTTCCGAAATAGAACATCTCCCAGGCATCGGGCATTCCGTCCTGATCGGTGTCTTCGGTATCGGGGATCAGGCGGATGGCGCCGCGGTGTTCGCCGCTTATGGAAACCCCCAGTTGCTCGTTGCCGTTGTTGCCCCAGGCCCACACGGTGCCGTCGATCCGGGTCGCGACCGAGTGCAGAAAACCGCCTTCGACATCCACCACTCCGCTCAAGCCGGCCACCGCCGCGGGCGAGAGGCGGTCGCTGAAGCTGTCGTCCCCGACCTGCCCCAGATTGTTCAGGCCCCAGGCCTTGAGTGTGCCGTCCTGAAGCCGGACGAGGGAGTGGTGGGTGCCGCAGGCAATCGCCGCCACTCCGCCCAGGCCGGAAATTGCGGTCGGCGACGAACGCAGCGCCGTGTCCCCGTGGCCGAGTTGCCCGGAGTCATTGACCCCCCAAGTGGCCACCGTCCCATCCTCCTTGAGCGCGAGCGAAAACTGGTGTCCGGCGGCCACGGCGCCCACTTCCGCCAAGCCCGGCACCTGGGTCGGGGCGGCCACGGTGGCGCCGCCCCCGGCGAGGATCTGTTGCTGGCCATTATTCCCCCAGACCCACACCGTGCCGTCGTTTTTGCGGGCCACCATGTGGTCGTCACCGGCCGCCGCAGCGGTAATCCCGGCCAGCCCTGCGATCTGGCCGGGAACATTCCGATCAATCATCGTCCCGTCACCGAGCTGCCCGGCATCATTGGAGCCCCAGGTCCAGACGGTTCCGTCGCTCTTGACGGCCAGGGAACTTGCTCCCGCTGCCGCAACCGCCACGACATTCGTCAGGCCGACAACCTGCACCGGGGACATGCTGGTCGTGTTGCCTCCGTCACCGAGTTGGCCGAGTCCCCCGACTCCCCACGCCCAGACCGTCCCATCGTTCTTGAGCGCGAGGACATGATCGTCGCCCGAAGCCACCTGGCTCACTCCCCCAAGACCTTGAATGATTTTGATCTGATAGCTCCCTTCATCCGGGCTCAACCCGCCGATGTAGAGATTTTGCGTGTCGAAATATCCCATCCAGCCCGCTTCCCCGTTTGCGCGCACGACTGCGGAATGGAAGCCCCCTCCGCTGATTTTGGCGGCGTTGAGCTGTTCATACGCCTGGACCGGGCGCGGCTGGCCCTGCCAGTGGCCGTCTCCCATCTGCCCGTATTCGTTGTATCCAAATCCGCTGATGGTCCCGTCGGCCTTCAGCGCGAAGGTCGCATGCCCGCCGGCTGCGACGCCGACAACTCCCGATGTGAGCAACGAGGCCTGCGGGAGGGGGATGATGGATGTCGCCCAGACCTGGCCGTTGCCCAGTTGGCCCGTCCAATTCGAGCCCCATGCCCACATCGAGCCGTCCGCCCGCACCACCGCCGTGTGCGTTGAGCCGGCGGAAATCTTCACGGCGTCGGTGATGCCAACAGCCTGCACCGGAGCCGATGAGGAGTAGAAATAAACATTGCCATCGCCAAGTTGGCCTTGGAAAGCAAACCCCCATCCCCAGACCGTCCCATCACTCTTGAGCACGCTGACATGCTCCCATCCGGCGGCGATTGCGGTAACCCCGGACAAGGACGCCACTTGCACCGGCACCGGCTGGTCCACTCCGCTGCCGTCCACCTGGTTGATGTAGTTGGCCCCCCACGCCCACACGGTCCCGTCACCCTTGAGCGCATACGAGCTGTAGGAGCCCGCCGAAACCGCCACCACGCCAGTCAAGCCCGGAACCTGCACCGGAGTAGTCCGGTCCAGTGTCGTTCCGTCGCCGATCTGGCCGTTCCAGTTCGCGCCCCACGCCCACACGGTTCCGTCGGTTTTTGCCGCAAGGCTGTGGTATCCGCCGGCAGCGACCGAAGCGACACTGCCGAGGCCGGTGACCGCGCCGGGGGCCGTGCCGGTCCCGCCGTTGCCGAGCTCGCCCTCATCGTTCCGTCCGAAGGAAACAACTGTTCCATCAGCCAGCAGAACCAAACTATGAAACCCGCCCGCGGAAATCTTCGAGCCCGTCCCGCTCACTGCGACAGGGACGGGCGCGGAAGAGGAGCCTGTTACGCCGCCTCCAAGTTGGAAACTGGAATTCTCGCCCCATGCCCACACCGTTCCGTCACTCTTGAGCGCCACCACATGAAACGCTCCCGCCGAAATTTGCGGATCTCCCGCCAACGAACGGCCCTGCCAGCACCCAAAAATAAAACCCAGGATGATTAGCTTTTTGATCATAAGAAATACGCTCTCCGGAGGATGTGCCATTTTCCGTTTACGTGGGGGAGCCTTAAACGATTCCTCAAAAATCCCGCAAGTATAAATTTCTCTTATTTTGCGCATTCAGTTGCAGGTGTGCGCCAGAACCCATCCGGTCCACCGCCCCCGTTTGGCAGGTTGAAAACAGCAAGAACCGGTTGCTTCGCGTCGGCTGGTACCTTTTGCTGGTTTTTTGTCGAGCGCCGTCAAGGCGGCGCTGCGGCAGTCCTTTGCATCGACCGTTCCGCACCACACAAGGAGGCCGCAAATATTTGCATCCCGCAGGGGAGAAAATGGCTTCTCAGTTTTCAGACGGTGAGAATTTCATCGCTCTTGACGGCTGCATGGTGCGTTTTTATTCTCCCGCTTGGTTGGAGGAAACTGCCGCCATGACAGCGGATTTGAGACCGGCAGGCAGTTTTTCCCAAGCCGCAATCACCTTTTGCAAATCGGCGTCGAGAGTTGAAAACGGGTCTTGTGAGTCTCTTTGTGAGTCTTCATTTGCAAACTGTTGATTATCAACATCCGTTCCAGAGTCGAACCGGACGGGCAATCGTGGAAATCACGGAGACCAGGCCGGGGGTCAGCGTTTCCGGCTGGAGACAAATTTTCCCGGATTGAGAATTCCCGTCGGATCGAGGGCGGACTTCAGCGTGGTGTGCAGATCGCGCGTGGAGCGGGACACGGCCTGGTTCCACCAGGGTTTTTTGGCGAGGCCGATCCCGTGTTCTCCGGTGATCGAGCCGTTCCATGCGAGAACCTGGCGGAAAAGCGCGTCGAGTGTGGCGCGGGATTTTTTTCGGACGGCGGGATTGTCGGCGTCCGCGACCATGATGTTGGTGTGGATGTTGCCATCGCCGGCATGCCCGAAACAGGCGATGGGAAATCCGGTCTTCTTTTGCAGGCGTTCGGCGAACCGCACGAGATCCACCAGCCGCCCCCGGGGGACAACGATATCCTCGTTGAGCTTTTTCAGGCCGGTCGCCTTGAGGGACTGGGAATAGACGCGCCGGAGGCCCCAAAGTTTTTCGCAGGTCTTGGGGGTGGTGGCTTTGCTGACCGCGAGGGCGCCGGCGGCACTCAGGATTTTTTCGATGGCCGCGGCTTCGCCGCGGACACTGGCCGGTTGCCCGTCGACTTCGATGATGACCTGGGCATTTCCCGGGGGAAAATCCGCGCCGGGCATGAAGGCCCGCGCGGCATCGAGCGTAAAGCGATCCGCAACCTCGACCGCCGCGGGCAAAAACCCGCCGGCAAAGACGGCTTGAATGGCGGCGGCGGCGGCATCCATCGAGGCAAAGCCCGCCGAAAGCGCGGCGCGCGCCGGAGGGAGCGGCACCAGACGAAGGGTGGCCTCGGTGACAATTCCCAACAGTCCTTCCGAGCCCGCGAAGAGACCGACCAAGTCGAATCCGGTCTTGTTTTTGTGGGTCCGCCCACCGCACCGGACGATGGTCCCGTCGGCAAGAACGACTTCCAGTCCGAGGATGTAATTTCGTGTGACCCCGTATTTCAAGCACCTGGGGCCACCGGCGTTCGTCGCAATATTCCCCCCGATGCTGCAATCCTTGAGGCTCGCCGGGTCCGGTGGATACAAAAGATTTTTCTCCCTGGCCGCGCATTGGAGGTCTCCGGTGATGACGCCCGGTTGGACCACGGCCACGAAATCTTTCGGATGGATTTCGAGAATCCGGTTCATCCGGTCCAGGGAGAGAACGATGCCCTTGTGAACGGGGGTACACCCGCCCACATAGCCGTATCCGGCGCCCCGGGGCGTGACCGGAATCCCCGCGCGGCAGGCCTCACGGAGAACGAACGAGACTTCCCCCGTGGTGGATGGAAAGACAACGACATCCGGTGGCATCTGCGCGAACCATTTGTCGCCGGAATATTCGGGTGCCGGCTCGACCTGAACGGCGACGTTGCCGAGACGGCTTTGGAGCTTCCTGAGAAACGCGGGGGTCATGGCCGGTCGGTAAAGAAGCACCAGGCCTCGGCCACACCATCCGCCGCCACCTGGGACGCGACATACCCCCCGGCGGTTTGCACGACGGATTTGACCTCCGCAATCGCATTGGAAGGACAGCATGGGAATGTGGCGAATCTTCCGTCGAGCATGGAGAGATCGTTGAAATGGTCTCCGGCCGCAAAGACTTCCCCGGGACGGATCGTCAGGCTCCGGCAGAGCTCTCCCAGAGCCGCTCCCTTGTGGTAATCCCGGTGGCAGAAACGCAGGTAAACCGTGTTCCGCTGGTAGGAAAAATCCGGAAGATGGACCGTTTCGCGGTCGATGAATCCCGCCACTTCTTCCATGATCGTCTCGCTGGAGGTGACCAAGCCGACGAGCCGGTCGTTTTCCTCGATGAGTGTGACATCGGAAGAACCCGAGGCCAATTCCCCGATCCTGGCAAAAATCCCGCCCGCACGGGAAAAAAGCTCGTCATGGCGGTCGCGGCAGAGGTCGTTCCACGGACGATCCGGCTCCCAGGCCCCCTCCCCCGTCCGCAGGAAAATTTCCCGCTCATTGGTGAGGAGATAGTCCGGCTCGTAGGGTGCGCAGAACATCCCGATCCCTTCGATGGCGTGCTCCAATCCACGCCCGGTATTGATCGCCCAGAGCCCGCCGGCCTGGCGATGGCGATTCAGGACGCCGGCAAATGCCGGAGAACAGCGGCCGTCCGACGGATGGGCGATCAAGGTGCCGTCGAAGTCGGTGCTCAGAAGCCGCAAAAATGACATGGGACTCCCATTAAACACAGTCGGGGGCGGACATGCAATTTTTCTATCGCTCCAAGGAAAACTTTTGCAGAATGACACCATGAAATCCGCCTACGAACTCGCCATGAGCCGCCTGGAAAAAAGCGCCCCTTCCGTGAACCTTACCGGGAAGCAGAAACTGGCCATCGCCGAAGTTGACAGGGAAATCAATGCCAAGCTCGCCGAGAAAAAACTCCTCCTGGAGGGGGAACTGGCCAAGGCGGAGCCGGCGGAAAAGGAAGAAATCCGCCGCCAACTGGCCTCGGAGATCCAGCGCCTCGAGGAAAAGCGCGAGCGGGAGAAAGAAAAGATCCGTTCCGGGACAGCTTGAGCCGGATGGCACGCCATCGGCGCGATTTGGAGGGCGATGCGCCGTCAGCGCCCATTCGTTCTTCCCGTTGCGCCCCGGGCGGACCCGCCCTCCCTGCACCCGGCCACGCCTCTCGAAAATTTGTGCTTGTCAGCAACGAACCCCCCCGATAAAAAACTCCCTTTATGAAGCGTTCCATCGCCCTCCTTCTGCTCACCTTCACCGCAGCAACCGCCCATGCCGGCTCGTTCGGCGGTCCTCCGCCATTCAAAAATGGCTCCCCCCTCCAAAGCGGAACCGACGGCGTGTACCAGGCCGTTGCAAGTGGAACAAACGTGACGGGGCTGTTCACTTGGCAGATCCAAAATGGAGTCCAAACTATCGGCCAGACCAACAATAGCTGGATTTTTTTCGTGGATGGCAACGTTATCAGCGGCACAACGTCGGCCAACGTCTCGCAGGATAAGGTGGCCGGGGTTTTGGATTCGGGGATCGGTTCGGGAATTCCGACCGCCGAAGATGGAACACTGACGTTGCCCGTGGCTTTTTTGGTTTCTGGAAGCGGCGGCTCCGGACAGTTCACCGGAAAAATCAATTTGAACTCGCCCATCGCTTACTTTAGCGGAAAAGGCACCTTGAGCGGAACCCCGGCACGAACAGATCAAATCATTTTCATAAGCGCTTCTGGTGCCAGTGGGGGTGTTGCTTTTGGTGGCGTTACTGTCACGCCCATTGTTATTCCGGCAAGCACTTTGGGAGGAGAGACTCCCTTCAAGTTTCGCGGAAGTCGGCTGACCACCACAGTTTCGACGACCACGACTACTCAATAGGTTTTCTCTTTTGTTCTGATTCCAACAAACGACAAGTTTTTGAAACACTCGCGGGGTTCCGCCAAGGCGTTTACATTGATTGAACTTGCCGTTGCCATTGCCATTGTTGGCATTCTGGTTCTGCTCGTCTCGTCGAACTACAAGGGCATCATGATGAAGGTTTCCAAGGCGAACTGCATCAGCAACATGCGGTCCCTGCATGTCGCCTTTTCGAGCTTTGTCAACGATGCGGGATACTGGCCCCAGATTCCGGAGCAGCTTGCCTCGGGAGAATCCGACTACGAAGACTGGTGGATAGAAACCATGGAACCATACACCGGTTCCGAGAAAGTCTGGCTCTGCCCAGTTCTCAAGGCAGGCCGACTGTCGAGTGCGGATGGAAGAGTGCTCCGGATGCACTACATTCCAACGCAGTTCGATGCGAACCGCATCTCTCCGACGAGATGGCCGCGCCAGCCGTGGCTCATTGAAATGGGAGACGCACATGGGGATGGGGCATTGATTCTTTTCCCCGACGGCGCTGTCCAGAGCCTCGGACAAGTCCTTGGCAAAAAAAAGTAGAAGATCGAGATTTTCGTCGGCCTTGAGCCTTGCGGAAATCGCGGTTGTAATGCCCGTGCCCGATGAAATTGAAAAAGCAACGCCCGCATCTGATCTTTCTCGCGGCAGCCCTGCTGGGATGTTTCCCGGTTTTTTCAAAAGAGAAGGAGGAAATCCCCATTCCCCCACCCCTGGCGAAGACGGGAACCATGACGGTCCATACCGACCAGGCGGCGGAGATTCCCCTGCAAATTGCCGGGCGCATTGCGGAGCCTCTCACCTTCCTCATCCGCAAGGAACCGAAGCATGGGAAATTGAGCGCCTTGCGGCGGACGGGCCGGAACTCGGCCTCCGTTCTTTATACGCCGGATTCCCCCACGAACCCAGGCGACGATTTTTTTTCTTTTGCAGCCCAATCGGTGGATTCGCCGGTTTCCGCTCCGGCGACCGTGTGGATCCGCCTCGTCGAGAAGGCTCCGGTTTTGGAACATTCCCAGGAAATCGACTTTGGCAAAGTGTTCCTCGGTGAAAAGGAGGAGCGTCCCCTGAAAATAAAAAATACGGGGGGAGGAGTGGCCGCGGGCACAATCCGTCCGAATCTCCCGTGGCACACCGGAAAAGCAGAGGAATACCGTGTGCCTGCGGGAACGGAAGCGACCGTTCCGCTTTTCTTCGAGCCATTGGAAGAGCGCGAATTCAGCGACAGAATTCCAATCGGGTCGGATCCAAAATCCGCGGTGCTGGTTCGGGGATCGGGCGTCGCGCCGATCTCCTGGCCGAAAGACGGGTTGGTGGTTTCGCCCGGGAATCGGGGGGAAGGAACCCTGTCGATCACATTCACAAACAACTCCCCCGTCGAACGGATACTGGCAGTGAAATGGCCGGAGTTTTTCAAGGCCCCCGGGGAAGTGACCCTGCCCGCTAACGCCCCCTCGGTGGTGAAGCTGGACATCGCCGCCCCGCTGTCCTTGAACTACGAGGGAGAAGCGGAGATCCGCAGCGGAAACTTTTCGGGCCGGCTCCCGATAAGGGCTTTTCCGGCCCCGGCCAAATTGAGTGTCCGTCCTGAACGGGGGCTGAAACTGGGGGCAACCGAAAACGGCCATACGCTCAAAGGCCGCATCCTGGTCAGAAACACCGGCGGCTCAAACGCGTCGCTTCAAGTCATCGCTCCCCCGGGGTTCCTCATTCTTCCGGACCCCTCGGGCCTCATCTTGGGCGGAGGAGACGAGCAGGCATTCGAGATCCAGGCGGAACGTCCAAAATCCGGCTCTTTCAACAAAACGATCCGGATCCAATCTCCCGCATGCGATGCCGTGGAGATTTCCATCGAGGCCCCGCCTGCAACGAAAGCCCATGCCGCCGTTCCGGTGGAGAACTTCCTCGACCTCCCATCCGAACCGCCGGAAACAACCCCGGAGAAAGCGCCTCCTTCCGGGAAAGTTCCGCCCGTGGAAACCGTCAATCTCCTGGCCTCAGAAAACCACGCTGTGGAAATCGGTTGGCAGCTGGCCTCCCCGAAAATCTCGGGTTTCAAGATTGAACGAAGACAGATCTCCGCGGGCAATGAGGGCCGGGTGCTCGTCGATTGGGTCCCCTGGCCGGAGGCCAAAATCACGATTTCGGAGCGAGCAGCCGTGGCCCGATTCGAGAGGCTGCCTTCCAATGCCTTCTGGACGATCCGCATCATCGCGCTTGATGAAAGCGGCCATCCGTTCCCCCCTTCCCCGGCATTTCAAATCGCCACGCAGCCCTCGAAACAGATCCGGATCCCTTGGTGGCTCTGGATGTTCGCCCTCGCAGCCCTCGCCGCGGCGGCCTTCCAATTTTTGAAAAAATATCAAAGCGGACTTCGCGCGAAAGAAGACGAGCGGATCGCCCGCCTGGAGCGGAAGTAAGGGCCGACCCGAATGGCGCATGGAGACAATCACACGGGCGCATATGCTTGTTGATTTCACTCCTCCTTGAGATCACAATTCCCGCGTGGCCCAAGCAATCATGGATCCCGAGGAGGTGCGCCGCTTTGCGATCGATCTGAAACGGTTCAATGACGACGTGCAGGTGCGCGCTTCCGCCCTGCAGGCGCGATTTACCGCCCTGGGAGGATCCTGGCAGGATCAGGAACACGAAAAATTCTCCGAGGAATTTGTCGCGACCATGAAGGTTTTGAGAAAATTCGTGGAAGTTTCCGAAAAGCACACCCCGTATCTCCTGCGCAAAGCGCAGCGGATCGAGCAATACCTGGATCAGAGATAACGTCATGGCGGATCAGGCCCAGGTCACTTCCTTCGATGCGCTCGAAACCTTTCGAACCAATCTGATTTTGTTTCTGAACAAGGCGCGCACCCAGGTCGACGATGCGGGCGGCGAAATTCGCCGGACACAGGGGTGGCTTCAAAACGGCCAGCGCCTGTTTTGGGAGCGGGAAATCCGCGGGAGGCGCCGGGCGCTGGATCAAGCCGAACAGGAACTTCTCGCGGCCAAGATGTCCCCCCTCCGCGAGAATCATTCCGTGGAATTGTTGGCCATGCGGCGCGCGAAGATGGCGTTCGTTGAAGCGGAGGAAAAACTGCGCAATGTAAAACGCTGGTCGCACAACTTCGAGTCCAGCATCTCCCCGCTGGCGAAGAAGCTGGAAACTCTGCGGGGGGTCCTCGACCACGAGCTTCCCAGGGCCATTTCCTATCTCCTCGAGGCGCAGAAAGCCCTTGAGTTCTACGCGGAAATCGCCCCCGCGCGCGATCTCGACAGCCCTCCCTCCGGGCCGGAAGAAATTGCCCGGCCTCCGGCAACAACCATTGCCCCGCAGCCATGAGTGCCGCCGCGAGTGGAGCGCTGCTCCTCCAGGCCATGAAGGAACTTTCCCTGGAATGGGACCAGACCCGCTCGTATTGGCGCGATGGGAAGAGCCTGGAGTTCGAGGAAAAATATCTCGCCGAACTTCCGTTGCATATCCGGAGGGCCGCGGAGGCCATGGAAGAAATCGAAACCGTCCTGAGAAAAGTTCGAGCCGATTGTGAATAGCCCCGTCGAATTGCAAATCCATCGGAGTTTCGATCTGCTGACGGGGTTGAAAGACGCCGCCTCGGAGTTCGCTCGAAAGGAATCCCAACTTTCCCGCAATTTCACACTCCGTCGCATGGCGGAATCCCGGAAACACCGTGAGGAAACCGGCGACATGGAGAATTGGCTCGCCGCCGAAACCGCGAAAGTCGAGTCCCGGTATGCGGAGAAGGAAACACGCATCCGGAAGGTTTACAACCAGCGTCGCAGCCGCATCGAGACAGTCCGGCGGCGGTGTGTGGAAGATTTGCAAAAACAGGCGCAAAGGGCAAAAGACCGGTGCCTGATGGAGATCCAGATGCGTCACCTCAACGCGACACGGAACCTTCCTCTTCAGCTGAACGCCGAGGACGGGGCCTTCGCGGCATTCTCGGCGGAGGTGGCGGTCCAGCAGAAGGTTTTCGCGAGGCAGGAACGCCGTCTGCGCGGCGCGTTTCGCGGCTATCCGGTTTTTTTGCGGCTGATCCGGCCTCCTCGCGAAGTCCGTGTGTCGGTCTCCGTCGACCCCCTTCAAATATTGGAAAAAATTCGCTCCCTCAACCCCGTCCTCGAGGAGCAACTGCTCGTATTTCGTCGGGCATTCCTCCCGAAGCTGTTCAGTTGCCTCCCCCTCTATGCCGCCATTCCCCTCGCGCTTGCGGCCTGCGCGGCACTCGGTCTTTGGCTGGGCGCCGGGACAGTGGCGTTCGCGATGGCTTGTCTGTCCGCAATTGCCTTGACCGGCGGACTTCTGGTCCTGCATCGAGCGGGAGGCCACCAGTCCCGGGAAGCGGCAGGGCACCTGGCGGCCGCCCTGATGGAAACGCGCAATCTGGTTTTCGCATGCACAGCCATGTCACAAACCAGACACGATGCGGCCCGCCGGCAGATCCAGGAGGATTACGACCGGCTTTGCGTTGAAGTGAACACCCAATGGGCCAAGGCTGCAAAGATCGAAGAGCCGTTCCTCGTCAAAATTCGGGAAAAAACGGAGATCCAAGTTCCCAGGATACTGGAGAAAAACGAACGCCTTTTTCTTCCGAAACTCCGGCGCGGCGAATCAGAGCGCGCCTCGAGGATCGCGGAAATCCTGGGCCAGGCGGAGGCCAGAAAGCAGCAGATCGCCTCTTCCCACAATGGCGCGGAAGCCTCTCTCCGCACAGAAGAGGCGGACGCGTGGTCGGAACTCCAGGCCGGATGGACAGAGACCGCGGCTCATCTCTTTCAGACCCTCGGCTCCATGAATGACCGGCTCTCCAAGTATTCGCCGGCTTGGGATGCCCGATATGTCGAAACCTGGGCACCCTCGGTGGAGTTTCCGCCGGCGGCAAAGTTTGCCTCCCTGCATCTGGACCTGAACCCGACCGCCCCCAAGGACTCCCGTCTGGCTTTGCCCGGTCCGGCACAACTCTCCATCCCGCTGGCGCTGGCCTTCCCCTCACAAGGATCCCTGCTTTTTGAGACATCCGATTCCGGCAGCCCCACGGTCATCGGCACCCTCAACAACATCATCCTGCGCCTGCTTTCCACGACCCCTCCCGGGAAGCTGTCCTTCACCATCATCGACCCCGTCGGCCTCGGGCAGAACTTTTCCGGGCTCATGCACCTGACCGACTACGAGGAGACACTCATCAATCGACGCATCTGGACGCAGCGGGATCAAATCGAAGAACGCCTCGCCGAACTCAACGAGCACATCGAGAAGGTCATCCAGATGTACCTGCGCAACGAATACGCGACCATCACCGAATACAACGCGCAGGCCGACAGCGTGGCGGAGAAATACCACTTCCTCGTCGTCGCGGATTTCCCGGCGAACTTCAGCGAAACCGCGGCCAAGCGCCTGCAAAGCATCGCGGCGAGCGGGGCGAGGTGTGGGGTCTTCACGCTGATCCATTGGGACCGCCGCCAGCCGGTGCCCGACGGTTTTGTTCCCGACGAACTGAGAAAAAACAGCGTCTGCATCCGGGGTGACCGGGAAGGATGGGCCTTTGTCAACGAGGGGGTCCGGATGGCGGAAACGCTCGCCTTCGATCCCCCGCCGCCGCCTGAGCTCGAGATCGATCTCGTTCACCGCATCGGCCGGAGCAACATCGACTCGAACCGCGTCGAGGTTCCGTTCGCGCAGATCGCGCCGAAGGAAGCCGACCTTTGGACCAACGACACGACCGGCGAACTTCGGGTCGCCATCGGACGCACCGGCGCCACGAAACTCCAGTATCTCGCCATCGGCAAAGGCACCCGCCAGCATGCTCTCTTTGCCGGCAAGACAGGATCCGGGAAATCCACCCTCTTCCATGTGATCATCACCAACCTGGCGCTCTCCTGCACTCCGGAGCAGGTGGAATTTTACCTCATCGATTTCAAAAAGGGAGTGGAGTTCAAATGTTACGCCACGCACCGGCTCCCGCACGCGCGCGTCGTGGCCATCGAGAGCGACCGGGAATTCGGGCTCAGCGTGCTTCGCCGGGTGGACGAGGAGTTGAAGCGGCGGGGGGACATGTTCCGCGCGCTCGGCGTGCAGGACATTGCCGGATACAAAAAAGCGGGCGGATCCGGTCCGATGCCGCGGACGCTTCTCATCATCGACGAGTTCCAGGAATTTTTCATCGAGGACGACGAGATCGCGCAGACGGCCTCCCTGCTCTTCGACCGCATCGTCCGTCAGGGGCGGGCATTCGGCATCCATGTTTTGCTGGGGTCACAAACCCTTGGCGGCGCCTACACGCTTGCCCGCGCCACGCTCGGCCAGATGGTCATCCGCGTCGCGTTGCAATGCAATGAGGCCGACGCCTATCTGATCATGGACGACAACAATCCCGCCCCGCGCCTGCTCTCGCGTCCCGGCGAGGGGATCTACAACGATGCCGCGGGAGCCATTCATGGGAACAGCCCGTTCCAAGTCGTCTGGCTCCCGGACGACGAGCGCGACGCGCAGTTGGAGAGAGTCCGCGTCCTGGCCGAACAACGCGGTTGCAATGGCGCCGTGCCAATCGTCTTTGAAGGCAACGCCCCTGCCGACATCCGCGGGAATGCCCTGCTCCACTCGGCGCTCGACGGCGCTTCGCCCGGGCTGCCCGCCGCGTCCCGCTGCTGGCTCGGCGCGCCGAACTCGATCAAGGGCCCGACCGAGGTGGTCTTCCATCGCCAAAGCGGGAATCATCTCCTCATCGTCGGCCAGCGCGACGAAACCATCACCACCATGCTGGCCATGTCACTCGTCGCCCTGGCGGCGCAGCATCCGGCGGGCACGGCGAAATTCGTTCTCTTCCATACCGGGGGAACAGACACGGGAGACCCGCTCAAGGAGGTGGCCGGGGCACTGCCTCATGACGTCACCGTGGTCCAGCCCAGCAATGTCGCGCAGGCGATGAACGATCTCTCTGCCGAACTGCAAAGGCGGTTGGGGCGGACTGCCTCGGACGACGCTCCGCCAGTGTTCGTCTTCGTTCACGGGCTTCAGAAATTCAAGAAGCTCCGCCACGAGGACGAGTTCGATTTCTCCGGAAGTTCGGATGCCTCTCCAGCGCCCGGCGCGCAACTCAACACGTTGATTTCCGAGGGCAGCAGCCAAGGGATCCATCTCATCGTCACATTTGACAGCTTCAACAACATCGGTCGGTTTCTCTCCCGCAAGGCGCTGGGAGAATTCGAAATGCGCGTCGTCTTCCAGATGAGCGCCAACGACTCCGCGAGCCTCACCGATTCGCCGCAGGCTGCCAGCCTGGGACTTCATCGAGCCCTTTTTTACAACGAGCGCGAGGGACATCTGGAAACTTTCCGCCCCTATGCATCCCCCGCTCCCGGATGGATTCACGAAGCCTGCCAAAAACTCGGACGGCCCCGTATCGCATCCGGACAACCCGCCGAAGCTTCTCCGAACGATCATCCGTAACAAACGGCCTGCACAAGCCGGGGACGTCCCGACGGATTTGCGCGTAGATTTAAGACGCTGAATCTGAAAAGCGACACGTTGCTGGGCGGGCAGTTGCGCCACGTGAACAAAAAAAGTAAAGCTGGCAACCATCGCCTCGAAAGAACCAAAAACCGAAAAAGCCAAAACCGAGGGGGAACCCACCGCAGCCAAACGCCTTTACCAGAGCACCGACATCCAGGGGGCAACGATCACCGCCGACGCCCTGCACTGCGAACGCGAAAGCATGCACCTGGTGGTGGAAAACGGCGGGGACTTCCTCTT
>JBAYWC010000047.1:0-21508 GCA_041674265.1 Terrimicrobiaceae bacterium | reverse complement strand
TGATTTTAAGCGAATTCCCATCGCTCCGAGATGAATCTTCCAGGTGATTACCGATTCATGCTCAATACCTTGCAATTCAATACACTGCCCGATTTTCGACAGTTCCATTTTCCTTTTTAGGATGATTGCCTCCTTGAAGGCTGCAATCATTACCCTTTCTTATATCACGTCAAGTGCAAACTTTCGTTCAGTGCAAACTTTCGTTCATTTCACTTTGTGACGAAATTGTTACATTGCGTTTCGGAGGGAGCGATTGGGGCGGTGACTGAATGAGTGATTGATAACACATTCATCCTGAGTAAATATACTACGTGGAAACACGTATTCAAAAGAGAGCAACTATCGGCCAGAACATCGCCCGGATTCGACTTTCAAAAAAAATGACCCAGGTGCAGTTGGCAAAACTCGCAGGCATCGACCGGCGGTACGTGTATGACATCGAGACAGATCGAAAGAGCCCCACCATCAATGTCACGATCCGCTTACGGAATGCCCTCAAGTGTAGCTGGCGGGATGTATTGAGGGGCTTGTAGTCGCGCTATTCGAGGACCACATCGGCTCGGTTCGGCCTCGACCAATTCCTGACGGCAACGGCTGTTTCGCGACGGCTTTTCAAACTGCCCGCGGGCCGCATTGCTATGGGCGCTGCCAGGCGGGCTTTTGCTCGAACACCCAGCGGTAGTAGTCACGTCTCGTGAGTTTGGAGGCGGAATTTTCGTCGAGGTAGATTTTTGCCTGCGGGTGCATTTGGAGAATCGAGGCGGGATTGCCGGCAGTCACCGGGCCTTCCACGGCGCCGGCCACGGCTTCGGCTTTGTTTTCTCCGAAGGCCAGAAGCAGAACCGCTCTGGCCTCCATGATCGTCCCGATCCCCATTGTGAGCACGTGATGGGGGACGTCGTTCTCCGATCCGAAGAAATGGGCGTTGTCGGACCGGGTGCGCCGGGTGAGCGTCTTGATGCGGGTTCGCGAGGCAAGCGACGAAGTCGGCTCGTTGAATCCGATATGCCCGTCGCCGCCGATGCCGAGCACTTGCGCATCGATGCCGCCTGCTTCCGCAATGCTTTTTTCGTAGGCGGCGCAATGGGCCGGGATATCCGGAGCCAGACCATCCGGGATGTGGGTCCGGCCGGCCGGGAGGTTGATCGAGGAAAACAGGTTCTCCTGCATGAACCGCCGGTAGGACGCGGGGTGATCCGCGCCGAGGCCCACGTATTCGTCCAGGTTGAAGGTTGTGCAACCCGAGAAATCGAGCCCTTCTTCGAGGTGCATGCGGATCAGTTCGCGGTAGAGCGGGACCGGGGTGCCGCCGGTTGCGAGACCGAGAACGGCGTCCGGCTTTCTTCGGATGAGCGCGGCGAGAAATCGCGCGGCTTCCCGGGAGGCGGCGGCAGGGTCTGGAGTGATGATGATTTCCATTTCGGTTCAACCAAGGCGTTGCGCGAGCTTGTTGCGGACGTCGGCCTCGAAGCGGCGGATGAATCCGAGCACGTATTCCACGATGTCGAGCGAAGGGTCGGCGACGAGCGGCGTGAGATCCATGGCGAAGGAGATTCTCTCGCAGTCGTCCACGGCATGGGACTCGAAGAATGTCGCGTTCGCGCGCCTTCTGCCGAGGGTGGCGAGGTCGTAGCGCTTGCCTCCCGCAATTTGGGAATCGAAGACCCCGTTCAGGGCCGCCGCCAGGTTCTCATGCGCGCTGACATTATGAACCACTTTTTCCTTGTCCGGCATCCAGTCCAAATCTCGCCAGACCTCGCAGCCGTAAACGGCTTTCGGCCTCTCCGCGCGCGGCATTTCCCGCAGCGCCTGGATCGTGGCGGCAAAAACTCCGATATGGGTGTCGTGCTTGTCCGCCGGGTTGTGGGTATAGACGGCTTCCGGGCGGCTCGCGGAGAGGATTTGCAGGAGGTCGTTCTTCAACGAGGGATCCGACGAGCTTTTCGCCGCGCTGCTCGGGTAACCGAGCTGGATCATGGCTCCATAATTCCCCACGACAGCCGCCGCCTCCTGCTCTTGAATCCGCACCCGCTGCATTTCCTCGTCGGTGAAACCCGCATAGTCCCCGGAGCGGGAGCTCCCGGCGCCGTCCGTGCAGGTCACTCCGCCAAACCATTTTTCCCGGCTGTGGCAGCAGGCGAGGATGCCGTGAAACGCCATGAATTCAAGGTCGTCCTGATGGGCTCCGATTCCCAGGTGCGTGATCCGGGCGAGGGGTTCCGGCGCTTGATCGGGAACAAAAAGACGGGCGTTGGGGTTGTGGAATTTCATGGGGTTATCGGAGTTTGGGAAGGCTTGCGGCCGCCACCGCCTGGCCGTGCCGCTTGTCTTTTTCATCGGGCGCGCGGAGCGGGATGGCGAGTTCGGGAAATTCGTCGCGGAGAACGGCGGAGGCTTTTTCGAGGATGACCCCGCCGCCTTCGCCCGAGGTGACCCGGCCGAGGATGAGCAGGTTCCGGATTTCATAAAAATCCGCGTAGTGGGCGATTGCGTAGCCGAGATAGATGCCGATCGTCTCGTAAATCGACCGCGCCCTGGGATCGCCGGCCGCCATGAGTTTCTGGACTTCCACGAGCTGTTCGGCAAACGGCATTCCCGCGGGCAGCGCGATGCCCGCGAGCGGCGCCAGGCGGGCGACCCCCTGCTGCGAGAAGTATTGCACGCCGCAGCCCGCGTCTCCGGACCATTCGTCCACCGGGGCGTTCTCGCGGTAATCCACCGGGGCGAACGCCAGCTCGTTGAGCCAGGGGCGGATATGGCCGTCGGGGTCCACGTAACCGGCGGCCTGGCTCGTGCCGAGCGAGATCCCCAGCACGGCGTTGTCATTCATCGACATCGACCCGGCGAGCGCGGTCACCTCGCCATCGTTCACCACCTCGAAGGGGATCCCCCCCCACTCCTTCTGCAGGTCGAAAAAAATCCGGCGCACCTTCTTCTCGAAATCGTCATCCGAAACCCCGCGGAAAAGCGAGGCAACACGAACCTCGCTGTTGACATAAACTCCGGCCGAGCTGCCGCCGATGGCATCCACTCTCGGCAGATGTTCCGCTGCCCGGCGCAGGGTTTCCCGGATCCCGTCGTAATGGTATTGGGGGTCGCTCTGAAAATACGGGTCCCACCTGACCTCCTCGGAGAAGACCACTTTGCCATCCACCAGGGCCGCGCACTTCCTATCGCTTCCCCCGAGATCGAACCCGATACGGCAACCGTCGAGGTTGCGCCCGAGCGGGATGGCCATCTCCCTCGGTTCCGGCAACTCGTCGCAGGCTTCCACCTCCATCGGGCGACCATAGACTTTGCGCCCCATGAATTCGTGGTCAAACGCCCGTTGCCCGCCCGGCGAGTAAATCGCCCGGATCTGCCTCGCGATGTCCGGGTCTCCGGCGATCAGCACCCGGTATCCGCCACGCTGCCAGAGAAGAAATTTCAGCAGACGCTCGACATACCGGATGTTAAGCGCGTTGTTTTCCACGGTATGCGGAAGCACCGTTGTCCGAAAGACCGACACCGTGGAATCCCCCCGCTGCAGACTGATGCCCAACGGCTTTGCGCCGGGAGCTTTTGCCGCCTTTTCCGCGTAGCTCCTGTTCCAGAGAACGGCCGGAACAAAATCAGGATCAAGTGGAGGACGGTGTTTCATGAGATGATCGGAAAATTGGTTGCTTAACCATTCCACGCAAACCCGCCGACACATCGAATGCCTGACAGGCGAATCGCGTTTCGGATACCTCGGGCAATTGCCCGGCAAGTCCCATCCGTACGCAGCAGTTTTATGGTATGGTGGGTTTGGTAGAAGAAACCGTCGGGAATGTCAAGTTTTTCGATTCCCGATGCGGGCCTCCGAAACCCGCGGGCGGAGCAGACGCGCGGCGGCGCCATGTCAAGAGGGGAAAGAAAGATTCTCGCCACAGGAAAAGGGAGGTCGTAAACATGGACGCGCATGAAAGACATCTTCATTGGCACCGACAGCGGCGCCACCACCTGCAAGACCTGCGGCATCTATGCCGACGGGAAACCTGTTTCTCTCAACCTCGCCCAAAGCCCGACAAACAGCGAACTCGGAACCTCCGTCGTCATCGAGGGCTGGATCGCGGGTGTGGACAAGTTCCTCAAGGAAAACGATCTGGTCTGGGATCAGGTTCGCGGCGTCGGGCTGGCCCTTCCCGGGCCCTACCAGTCTTACGGGGTTCTCGACCGCACGCCCAATCTGCCCGCTTCGTTTGCGGGATGGGAATTCCATGCCGATTATTCGCGGGCTCTCAAAAAACGGGCGGGACGTCCGATTCCGCTGGTCGTGGGCAATGACGGCAACTACGGCGGGGTTGCGGAGGCCGCCCAGGTCCGCGGAAACAAAAAAGTCGGCGTGATCATGCTGGCGCCCGGTTCCGGGCTGGGGGCTGCCTATATCGACCCAAACGGGTTTCCGCTCGAAGGGGACGCCTTCTGCGGGATGGAGGCCGGCCACATGCCCGCGCCGCTCCAGATCCTCGGGCTCCCGGCTTTCGTCTGCGGATGCGGCCGTGACTGGGGATGCTTCGAGGCCTACACCTCGATTTCCGGCCTGCCACAATTCCTGGACCACCTGCTGCCGAAATACCCCGACCATGAACTCGCAAAGCCCGGGCTCCCGCCAAAACAAAAGGCGCTGTCGCTTCGGGGCCTCGCCCAGAAAGGCGACCCGCTCGCGCTGGAAATTTTCGACATCCAGGCCAAAGCGCTCGGCATCCATGTCGCGAACCTCTCGATCGCGCTCGACGCGGCGTATGTCGTGATTGGCGGGGGATTGATCGACCCCGAATCCACCACGGCAGAATTCCGGGCCCGATACCTCGGGGGGATCCTGGCCACCGCGGAGCCGTGGCTGTACCAGGTCCAGCGCCAGACCATCAAAATCGTGCCCGCGACTTTGGGGGAGTTGTCGCAGGCGATCGGAGCCGCCCTCGTGGCGCTTTATTCTTCCCGCAAATAGCCCGGACGCAAACGTTCTTGGAGGGCGCCGCGCCGTCTGCGCCCATTTGTTCCCGCACAATCCGGAAATATGGGACGGCACGGCGACCGTCCCTCCAGAGCCATTTCGTGATCGGCTGCCCGGCCGGCATCGAACGCCGTGGCGCGCGAGGCAAACAAGCCTCCGGCGCGGGCCGGCTATTGGAAGAGCCTTTCGAGCGAAGGGTCGGCGGTCGCGCCGAGGGAGACCGCTTTCGTGTAGTGTTCCTTGGCGAGGTCGAGCGAAGGGGGCTCGGTCGTGGCGTAGAGCACCGCCAGGTTGAAATGGGCGTCCGCGTAATCATCGCGGATCTGGATGCTGCGCTTGAACGCCTCCTCCGCTTTTCCCTTGAGCCCTTTCTCGCCGTAGCAGATGCCGAGGTAGTTCTGGGCGACCTGGTCCTTGTCGTCGGAGGCGATCGCCTCCTGCAACGAAACGATCGCCTCATCGAAGCGGCCCTGCTTGCACAAGACGATTCCGAGGTTGGTGGCGGCAAAGGCATCCTTGGGATTGATCGCGATGGCCTTTTTCAGCGCCACTTCCGCCGCGGAAAGTTTTCGCACCTGGATTTGCGTGACACCGAGATTGGAGAGCGCGAAGTAGTTGTTCGGAGCCGCATCCACAATCTGCTGGTAGAGTTTTTCGGCGTCGCCGAAGCGTCCCTGGTCGAAGAGTTTTCTGGCCTGGTCCACCATGTCACGGGTGGCGTCCGGCAGGGATTCCGGCCCCTCCGCGGGAGTCGGGACGGGAAACCCGTCGGCGGGCTTGGCCACGGCCATCGTGACGGAGAGCGAAGAGGGGTCCGGCTCGCTCAGCGCGGCGATCGGTTCCTTGAAAAGCAGGCGCTCGTCATCACTCAATTGAAACGCGGACCGGGAAAGAACAGCCAGTTGATTGGAGATGGTGTCGGATTGGATCTGGAGGGTCTGGATTTCTTTTTCCAGGCCGGCGCGGGCGGCATCCCGCTCGGCCTGCTCCTTGATCTGGCGGAGGATAATCCCGCGAAGGAGATCGTTTTCAACCATCGTGCGCTTTTCATCCGCCGTCGGCTGGGGGTTCAATTTCAGCCGCGCGGTTTCCCCGGAGGACTCGTCCAGTTGCCTGGCAAGGGCCTTGAGCTGATCGTCCCGGGTGGCGATCTGCGCCTGGCTCTCCAGGAGCCGGTCGTTGAGCGAATTGATCTCGCTACGGAGGCTGGCGAGCATCTTTTCGTTTTCCTCCGGCTTGGCGGCTGCCTCGGCGAGCTTCTTTTCCGTCTCGGCGAGCCGCGCCGCGAGGTCCTTGTTTTCCGCGGCGAGTTTTTCGAGCTTCTCGCTGTCGCTCGCCTTCGCCAGCTTGGTTTCCAGATCTTTTTTCTCCTTGGCGAACCGGACCTCCAGGTCGTCCTTTTCCTTTGTCAGCTTCTCGAGAGCCGCCGCGTTGTCCTTGATCCTCTTGGTGCGAGCGATGGCCTCGTCGCGTTGTTTCGCAATTTTCTTGCGGTCGTCCTCCAATATCTTCCGTCCGGAATCGGCGGACTCGATGTATTTCGAGGCGTTTTCGAGTTTCGCGAGCAGGCGCTGGTTTTCCTCGACGAGAGCCTCGTTGTCCGCCTCGATGCCCCGGATTCGATCATTGAGCCCGGCCACGCGTTTGTCGTCCACCGGAGGCGCCTTGGGAACCGCGCGATCCTTGAGAGCCGTCTCCATGGCATCCTGCGCCTGGGCGAGCTGGGCCTTGAGCTCGACGACCGTCACTTTGATTTTGTCGATCTCGACCAGCTTGCTTCTGACCTCCGCAGACTGACGGGTGAGTTTGTCTTGCAGGCGTTCGTTTTCGGCGCGCGAGGCGGCGAGTTGTTGGCGCAACGCGGCGGATTCGCTGGTCGGAGCAGGCGTGGATCGCGGGGCCGTGGCTGGCGGCAGCCGGGTTCTGCCGGTTGTCGGGCGGGGGACCAGCGGACGGGAGGTATTGATGGCCGGCGGCGGAAGCGGCATGTCCGGCTGGGGCAGTGGTCCCTCGGGACCTTCCTGGACCAAAGGGAGCGCGGACACATCGCCTTCCAGGCGGGCGATATTCTCGCGGGTTTTCTTGAGCCGGTATTCGACGACAGGCGGCTGCCAATCCGGCTGCGCTTTGACAATCTGTTCGAGGAGTCTTGCGGTGTTCTGATACCGGGCAAATGCCTCGCGGGGATTTCCGTCGCGCTCGAGTTTCTCGCCGGCTTGAAAATCCTGATACGCCCGCAAAAAAAGATCCGAGGCGTCCTGTGACCACGCCGATCCGGAAAGCGCCAGAAAGCCGCAGGCGAGAAGGAAAAATTTCCGGAGGGTGGTCATCACAAAAGAGCCCGGCAGTTTGCCCCAGCGGCAGCCCAATATCAACTCGAAACGAAAAGGCGCGCGCGGGATATCTTGCCGCCTGGTCCACGGCCTGATTCTCTGGGGGGCAGCCATGAGCGAGGTATATTCAGCGGATGATCTGATTGGCGGAAGCGGGGTTTTCTCAAGCCTCAAGCCTCCCGCCCGATTGGGGGTTTTCGGGGATCCGGTCGCGCATTCAAAATCCCCCGCATTCCACAACGCCGCACTCCGGGCCGCGGGCATCGACGCGAGTTATGTCCGCGTCCATGTTCCCGCGGAAAAAGCCCGCGCCGCGTTCCGGGCTCTCCCGAAAGCCGGATTTCTGGGGGCCAATGTCACGATTCCCCACAAATCCGCCGCGCTCGCCGCGGTGGACGAAGCCGATGACTATGCCCGCAAATCCGCCAGCGTGAACACCGTCGTCGTCCAGGGCGACCGGCTGCTGGGTTTCAACACCGACGGGCCGGGGCTCGTGCGCGCCATCCGCGAGGAATTTTCCGTGGACCTGCGCGACCTTCGGATCGTGTTGCTGGGAGCGGGTGGCGGCGCCGGTCGCGCCATCGCCGCCCAGTGCGCGATGGAATCCTGCGAACGGCTCGTCCTGGTGAACCGGACTCTCGAAAAAGCGCAGGCGCTCGCCTCCGAATTGGCCTCCGCCTTCCGAACGGACCGGCTCGTCGGGCCGGTGGACCGGATCCAGGCGATCCCCTTCGAAGAGCCGGCGCTCCGCCTGCAACTCGCCCATGCGGATCTGGTCATCAACGCCACCTCCGTGGGAATGCGGCGCACGGACCCGCCTTTGATTCCCCCGTCGCTGCTCACCCCGAACCTCATGGTTTATGACACCGTGTATGCCTCGGGACAATCCCGCCTGCTGGAGGACGCCGCGGCCGCCGGAGCCCGTTGCGCCAACGGCCTGGGCATGCTGCTCCACCAGGGCGCGCTTGCCTTCGAGATTTGGTTCAACCGCCCCGCCCCGCTGGAAGCCATGCGGCAGGCGCTCGCGTCGCTCCCATGATCCTCTCCATCGCCAGCACGCAATTTGTCTTCCTGGCCCTGGGCATGCTCGCGTTGAACGTCCTCCTCAAGGCCGGCGGATACGCGCCCAACGTGGCGGGAACATTTCCGCCGCTGGCCCTGGCACTCGCCCATCAGGGACTGTGGCTGTTCTGCGTGCCGCTCGCGTGGATTGCCTTTGCCACGGCTTGCGCGCATTTCAAGAATGCGGTGTTGAACGACCGTCTCGCTCGGGCGACCGGGGTCGCGATCGCCGCCGCGATTTTTGCGACTTACGTTTACGCAGGCTCGCGCTTTTTCTGAATATTTTGGGACGACACGGCGGTCGTCCCTCCAACGGGGAAACGCGGTTCCGCTACTTCCGGGCTTTTTCGGGCAGGCGGTCCTTGAATTCCGGGCGGTAGAACCAGTCGGACCAGTAGCTCCAGCCGGCCTTCGTCATTTCCACCGGAGAATCCATCCAGCCGCCTTTGCCATCCGGGCGGCAAACCCGGTAGGAATCCTTCCACATCACGGATGTTCCCTGCGGGACATAGAGAAAGAGGTAGGGCTGCTCGCGGTAGATGATGCTTTGCAGCTGACCGGACATGGGAATAATTTTGTCGCGGTCGTATTCCTGTCGGATCGACTGGAGCAATCTGTCCACTTCCGGGTTCCTGTAGCCGACCACGTTCAACTGCTCCGGGTTGGTCTGCGTGGAATGCCAGATCTGGAATTGATCGTAGTCGTTTCCGAGCACCCAGCCCAGAACGATGGCGTCGAAATCCCCCTTGTTCACATGGCTCTTGAGGAAGACCGCCCATTCGTAGAGTTCGACTTTGACTTCGATGCCGATCTTCCTGAATCCATCTTGTGCCAGTGTGGCGATATCGCGCCGGATTTCGTTGCCGTTGTTGGTGATGAGAGTGAAGGAAAACCTCCGTCCGTCCTTGACGCGGATCCCATCCGGACCAGGCACCCATCCCGCCTCGTCCAGCAGCGCGCGGGCCTTGTCGGGATCGTAAGTAAAGGGAACCACCCTCGGGTTGAAAAACCACATCTGGGGAGTGAAGATCCCGGTGCTCTGGATGCCATGCCCGTAGAGAATGTATTTCACCATGGCCGGGATATCCACCGCATGCGCGAGGGCCTGCCGGACCCGCTCGTCCTTGAAAAGCGGCCGATTCAAATTCCATCCAATGTAGGTGTAGGAACCGGAAGGAGAGGAAAACACCTCGAAGCGCGGATCTTTTTCAAAAGCCGAGACCGCCCAAGGGTCCGCAGTCCAGAAGTCCACCTGGCGGGTTTCAAAAGCCAGCCGCAGCGAGAGCTGGTCGGGAAGGGAACGGAACACGATCCCGTCGAGCCAGGGACCGGGCGCGTCGAAATAGTCCGGATTCCGCACCACCCGGATGAATTCATTCGTCTTCCACTGGCCGAACTGGAACGGGCCTGTGCCGACCGGGTGGCGATTGAAATTCGACACCCACCACTCGGGGGACTTCCCCTCAAGAATGTGGGCGGGCAGGATGGACATCATCCAACTGTTCAGGGCCGGGGAAAATGGCTTGCGATAGGTGACCCGCACGGTTCGGAGCCCGGGGGTTTCGATTTTTTGAATCAAATCGAAATCGGGTTTCCGCGGCGAGGAGAAGGCCTCGTCCATGATCGCCTCGTACGTGAACGCCACATCCCGCGACGTGAAGGGCTTGCCATCATGCCAGTGGACACGGTCGCGGAGCGTGAAGACAACGAGAGGCTCGGCAAGAAATGGAACCGGATCTCCCAAAGTGACCTCCCCTCCTCCGTGGCCGGAAAGCCAGGTCTCGATTTCGCCTTTCACCTCCGGAGCGGCGGTCAGCTCGAACGCGCTCCCCGATTCGACCCAATCCCTCACGATGCGGGCCGCCGGGTTTGCCTCCCGGAACGATTTCAGGATCGCTTTCGCGTTCTCCTTGACCTGCACGCGGATCGTGACCAGCGGCTGAAGGGATTCCGCGGGCAGGCGGGAAAAGAGCCTTTCCGAGGCGCTCATTCCGGGCTCGGTGAATGAAAGCAGGAGAAAATTTCCCTCCAACCGGGCCGCTTCGAGCTTCCAGCCATCCCATTCCGACCTCCACGATTCCACCATTTTCAATGCCGCCGCAGACGAGGCGGAATCCTTGAAAACGATGGTCGTCGTCTGGCTGAGATCCCAAGACTTCGCCAGGTCGCCGGCGATCTCGAGATTCTCGTCATATTTCAGCAGGCCGTTGAATATGGTCGAGAAAACCTGCGAGGCCGCCGAGTCGGCCTGCTGGATGGGGTTCAGCGAGGACGGCTCCCCGAGAACCCCGATCGACATCTCATTTTTTTTTCCGGTCGAGAGGAAGGCCGAGTTCAGAAAGCTCGCCGCGATCAACACCAGGAGGAGGACCGGCAGACCGTAGATGAAATAGCGGGCGACTCGCATGGAAGAAAAAATCAGGGTTTTCAGTGTTCAGGGGAGCGGCGCATCTGTTCGTCACCAAACTGTGCGGCCAATCCCTTGATGCTCATGTTCTCGGCAATCGCATCGTGGGGGATGAGCAGATACTTCCACGGTTTGCCTCCGTTTTTGGCGGAGTGGTCGGAAGCGTGCCGGCACCAGCGGACGGCGGAGTCTTTCTTGGCGGCGACTTCCCGCCGCGGACCTCGGAGTTGATCTTCGAGATATTGAAAATGTTGATTTTGCAGCGCAGCACTTGGTCAAAGAGCGTGCCCGCTTTGGACTCGTAGTTGTCCCCCGTGATGATTTCCGGCGCTTCCTGGGCGAACTCGGCAATGCCCTTGAATACGTATTTGGGTGTATTTGGCGTAAAATCGGCGATGAGCTTGTTGTAGATCGTCAGGTTCGGCGCCAGGACGAAGAAGTTGTTGATGCCGTGGGCCAAATGCAGGTAGCTGATAAATGCCCCCATGAGCCTGGTTTTTCCCACCCCGGTTGCCAACGCGAAGCAGAGCGACGGGAATTCGCGCTCGAAATCGGTGACCGTCGGATACTCGCCGCGGATGATCTCCAGCGCGGCGGCGAGATCGGCGGCTTTGTTTGGCGGAACGATTTCTGAAATCCGGTCGAGGATTTCCAGCGAATGTCGCTGCGGTGCGCGCAAGCTCAGGCGGCCGGCAATGGCGTTGACGTGGCGGTTCATAAAAGCAGGAGTCTCACGCGAAGGCGCAAAGCCGCGAAGGAATGGCATCCGGGCAGAAAAAACCCGCCGGAATTAAGCGCCATGTCCTCGAAAGGACCGGGAGGCTCGGCGGGCTTGCTGGGGTGAGCATTCATGAGACGTGCGCGCACGTCAAGGGGAAAGAGTGGACGGGGCGGGATTATCGCGGCCTTCGCCGCGCTCTGCATTTTGGCTTCGCATGGCTGACGATCCCGTCCCAGCGGGATGGGCAGTCGAACCCGCGACCTGCTCACAGCTCACCTCCGTTCTGGTTCACACGAAGGCACGAAGACACGAAGGACTGGGGGCCGTTGACTATTCGTTTGACGCCTTCTTTGAAAGTTGCTGCCCCGAAATTGATCAGCAGACCGAGAGGCAGGTTCAGGAGCCGAAGATATGTCAAAACCTGTTTGGAATGAACCGGGGCAAGGTTCTCCACGGATTTCAATTCAATCAAAAGCAAGTCCTCAACAAGGATGTCCGCGCGGAAACCTTCATCAAATTTCATCCCCATCACCGAAATGGGAACGGGTGCCTGCCGTTTCACTCTCAAGCCCCGATCATCCAGCATCTTTGCAAGCACGACTTCATAAACGCTTTCCAAAAGCCCCGGCCCAAGCTCCCGATGCAGATTGAAGCCGCAATCTACGACAATTCTGGACAGCTCCTCCTTATCCCTTCGTGTCATCGTGTCTTCGTGTGAGTTTTTCACAATAGTTCGATCTGCCCGGGCTTTGGCGGGGCCTTGGGGAGGTTCTCCACCTTGAGGCTGTAATCGTCGTGTCCCCACTCGCAGCGGGCGAGGACGACCTTGGGGATTTTCTTCACGGTCAGGTTCGGGTAGCCTTCCTTGCGTCCCCGGAACGCGGAGCAGACGACAAGCAGCGTGCGTTCCGGCCCCACCTCGTCGCTCAACTGCTGAAGCTGATCGTGGCTCAGGCTCGCGGTGGTGACGTAGAGAAAATCCCGCTCGGTGGAATGCCCGTGCTGCCAGTAGAGCGTGTCGCTCGGCGCGTAGGTGAAGCCTTCCAGTTTGCAAACCGCCTCGGCCAGCATCGGCGCGTTGAATTCCCTGCTGATCACCCAATTCCCCCACCTGTCCTGCGTGAGCAGCGAAGGCGCAAGCCGGTAGTATCGGAACCCAGCCCCGCCCTTCCAGCCGACTGCCTCTGTGATACCGCCGGGGTCTTTGCCGTCCACCACTTTTTTCAGCCGCGGAATAATGTGCGTGTGGCAATGCTCGCCCAACTCCACCATGATCCACCGCCGCCCCATCTTGTGCGCGACCGCCCCGGTCGTGCCGGAACCGCCGAAGGAATCCAGAACCCAGTCGCCGGGGTTGGTGGAGAGGTCAAAAACGCGCTTGATGAGCGCTTCAGGCTTCTTGCCTTTTGGGAACTCAACGGCACCCTCAGCATGCAAGTTATTAGAAAGAATGTCATCCCAAAGAGTGGTCAGCGGCTCAGCAGCCACAAATTTCCCGTCAATGTTCTTCAGCTTGTCGGAATAGAATAAAAGGCGCTCACCACCTTTGAGATAAATATCAGAATATCCATCGCGTTGAAGCCTGTATATTCGATCCTTGGACAGCTTTGACGTGTCTATCAGTTTGCGGGCTTCTGCGCTTACACCGTCATAACTTGGTCGGGCAGTGCGGACTACTTGTGACGCATGACTAACAACGAATTCATCAAGTTTATGCGGTTCGGCCTTTACGATCACGCGAGCATCTTTTTCAGACACCCGCACTGAAGCAGCAAATGCCTTCATGAGCGTTGTAAATGTCCACTTCTCGAATGACGCTGATATGTTTTCGATGAACTGACCATAACGGTCATCGCGCTCGCGTGCCGTAAAAACACGGTTTGGGGTCCAACATGCTTTATCCTTCGCATAAAGCAGAAGAAAGTTTGTCGTGCTGACACACCCTGGGTTGATCGACTTGTGACCAGTCGCGGAACCTTGTTTAAATGTTACAATGTAAAGTCGGTTCGCGCGTCCAAATATTTCGTCAAGCAGGACTGTCAGATAGCCCAACTCATTGTCGTCGATGTGGACAAACAAGGTCCCGTCATGAGCAAGCAGGCGATGTAGAATCACCGCTCGATCCCGAATGAGTCGAAGCCAGTCTGAATGCTCCGTTGCATCATCGTAATGGTCGAATGCTTGCTGCGTATTGAATGGCGGGTCGATGTAGATGCACTTGATTTTCCCGGAGAACTCCTGTTCGAGGGCTTTGAGGGCGAGGAGATTGTCGCCGAAGATGAGACGGTTGTCGGAGAGGTCGCCCGGAGATTTTTCACACGAAGACACGAAGGCACGAAGGGGAGAAGAGGCTTCCGTTTGTTCCGGGTTGCTGTCTTTCTTCGTGCTCTTCGTGGCTTCGTGTGAGCCCTTGTCTTTCACCCGGAACTTCGCGTGATACGACTTCTCTGGATCTTCGAGCAGGATGCGCGGCTCCAGCCGGGGCCGATTCTCCTTTCCAATCCAAGTCAGCTCGAGTTTTTGTTTTTTCGTCATGGCCGGGGTTTATTGAGGCAGCAGTGTTTGTATTTGCGACCGCTACCGCAGGGGCAGGGGTCATTGCGCCCGGTTCTGGGGGGATTGTTTTCCATGGCGGCCAAGCGCGCCTTCAATCGTTCCGCATTCTGTCGGAGATACAGGGACTGCATGATGTTGTGGCGCAGCCGCAATTGGGAGTTGAGGTCGGGGTGCTCGCGCTTGAGCGCATCCAACAGCGCATTCAAGGAAGGGCTTCCCGAGGGGCCTCGCGACACGGGCTTGGAGGCTTCGGAAATGTAGTTGTAGCGGAGGGCAGGTGGGTCGCCGATGGAGGCCGTTTTGTTACCCGAGGCATTGCTGAGCTTGAGAAAGGACAACACCGCGTCTTTGCAGGTGCAGCGGGGTTGCACGCAATACTGCTCGTCCACCGCCCACGCCTCGTTGTTCCAAGTCAAATCCAGAGCCTGACCGCAGGGAAAAACATCCACGAAACCGACCATTTTCCGGTCGCTGGAATCCGGCAGGTCGGTGAGATCGATATCGTCGAGGGGTGTGGACTCGATGATGGCGAGCTTTCTGACAAAAAACCATTCGCGCAACTGGGCTCGCATTTCCGTGGTCAGCTCCGCGTGGAGGATTTCACCCAACCGGAGGACCTCGGGATCCTTCTCCAACTCCGGCGTCAACCGCAAAATGTCCTCTTCGAGATCATACCAGAAATCCTGAAGTGGTTTCGGCTGGGGATCGTCCGGCGCAGCCAGCCATTCGAAATGGATCCCCAAGCAACCGCACCTGGGATCGCCGCAGGCGTCGAGTATGGCTTCCCGGCACAGGAGTGGGGAATCGTCTCGTTGCGGATCGGCGGAAAATTCCAAGCGGATGCGCGGTTCCGTGCGATGCTCATTTTCCTTCTCGATCCACGCTAATTCCAGTTTTTGCTTTTTTGTCATCGCAATCAATCGGCCAGCCATGAGGCGGGAGGCCATTCAGGCAGGGGATGTTGGAGTTGAGCCAGCAAAGAGCCGACCGTTTTGACAAGTTTGCGGAACGACCGGTTTCTGCGATGGGCCATGCCCATGTCAAAAGTTTGGCTCATGCCCGGCTGGTCGCCCGTTTCGGAGTAGGCGCGGGTGCCGGGCATGAAGTCTTCCAGCCAGCCTTTGGCGTCCCGGCGGCTTTCGGGATCAGCAGGAGCCTCGGCATCCTCACGAATGCCGTAATGCCCGCGCAAGGATTCCAGAGCGGCGACAAACCATGTTTCGTATTCACGGTAGGCGACGACGACATCGCAGGGAATTTCACCGGCTGCCTCCCTTGCCCAGGCCCGGACTTCCTCTGCGAGTTCCTTCGGGCAATCGTCCTCGCCATCGAAAAGAAGAACGATGGCGGCGCACTGCGGCTGGAGCGCGGCGAGCCTTACGGCAGCCTGCACGGTCTCCTTGCCCCGGAACTGGGATTGGGTGCGGCGGATGGGTGTGCCGACTCCCACACCATGGCACCCGGCCTCGGCAACAAGCCGCCGCAGGAGCACGGGCGCAGCCGCGACCTCGCCATGGCCCTCCACAATCGGGTAAATCTTCATGCCAGCATCTCGAACAGATTGCCGTTGTGGAGGTCGTGTTCGCTGGAGAACAACTCCTCGGCGTGGAGCGCATTCGAGCGGAGCAATTCGCCGGCCCCCATGAGATGCCGCCGCATGGCCTCGCGCGTGGCAGCCGAAGGGAGCAGCAAATGGGATGCGCCCTCCTGCCAGGATACAATGCGAAGGTTGCCATCCGTGACCCACTTGGCATCCAGCAACTCCGGGCTGTGCGTTGTGACGACCACCTGCATGGTCTTCGAGGCGCGCCGGATCAGGTCGAGGATCGCACCCAATGCACAGGGATGGATGGTGGCCTCGGGTTCTTCAATGACAAGGACGCTGGGGCAGGGCTTCTGAAAGACGGCCATGATCAGTCCCAGCGAACGCAGGGTGCCATCCGACATGCTGAAGGCATCAAAGTTGAGTTTTTTTCCTTCGCCCCACTCCTGCGCAAACGTCATGGAAAGCTTGTTGCCATGCTTTTTGGGAATGACCGAAGTGGTTTCCGGAACGATGGATTCCAGGATGCGGTTGATCTCCGCTTTTGCCGCTTTGGCATCTTCCCCCCGGAGGAGTTCCTGAAGGACGCTGGCGGCGTTGCTGCCGTCGGGACGCAATGTTTGGCCGCTATCCGGATCCTGCATGTCGCGGAGCTTTGAGGGCTCGATGGAATAGACGCGCATTGCGCTGAGGACTCGGAAAAACGGTGCGAACCGCTCGTCTCCGCCGACCAGTGGCAATGCCAGCGCCGAAGGTTCCAATGCCGGAGTTAGTCCGTCGGCATTGCTCGTCCACTCATCGCCGCGATCAAACCACCAGCGTCCTCCCCCATTCTTGCGCACAAGGCATTGCTCCCTCACGATTTTGTAGCCGTAATTTGGCAGGGCCTTCACCTCGAAGGCAAAGCGTCCGCCCTCGGTTCCGTTGAAGGGGCCGAACTCGAAAGCGAGCCCGAGATTGGGCGGCGCACTTTTTACAGAGCTTCGATTGCGCACCGAAGCAATACCTCCGCGCCGGTCGAAAACCGCCTGCAGCGGCGATGACATGGCTTCGGAGACAAAGCTGAAAGCATCGGCAAGATTGCTCTTGCCCGAACCGTTTCTGCCAACCACGAAAAGGGGGTTCTCGAACGAGAGCGTCGCCGTGGGAAAGCTTCGAAATCGCTTGATGATGATCTTGGTAATGGGCGTGGATTTCATCTTCGTGGAGGCAGCGTTGCTTGCTCAGTCATTTTGATCATTGAATACCGAATCATCAATCCGATCAAACGATTCGGGATCGCACAATTCGGGAAGGTGCTGAATGTGGTCAGCCATGTCCTCTGCGGAGCTGGAAATTTTGTCGGCCATTTCAGAAAACCATGCCATGAAATCATCCAGAGAGTCGTGCTCGCGGAAGTTGAGATTGGTAACATGCTCTTGGAGGCCAGCCCAGATGGCAGCCACTGCATTCGGATCAAATTCATGTTGGGGCAGCATTTCAAATTGCTGGGTCATGCGGCGGGGGATCGTGTCCTCGGTGCAGTAAATCCGAATCGCATCATATTCCTTGGGGAGGTATCCGAGTTGGCGGTCCGATTCGCTGATTTTCTCCCAAAAGCGACCGACAACCACCTTGACCGGATGGCCGCCGCTCACAAGCTCGAATTCGACAGGCTCAAATTCAGCGATTTCACGAATTGTGTCGTCAGGCTCCATACGGGTTCATCGTAAGCTCCACCGGATGGTGAAGAGAGAGGTTTTCGATTCACTGTGGACCAGGCGTTGCTCAACTTCCCGGATCAGACGGTCCCGCTGGGCGTCCACGTCATCCGTCGCTTTGTTGCGCGCAAACTGGTAGGAGCAGATGACGATGTCCTCCCCCTCAAACGGGCGAAACCTCCCCTGTTTGACCGCAGCGTTGTAGGATTTTGTTTCGAGAATGCGGCAGGGCAGGAAGAATTTCTCGGTTAATTCCTGGTGCCACTGTTTCCGCAGGTTTGATGGCACGATGACCAGAATCTGCCGCTTCCGCTCCGCCCACTTTTGAGAAAGGACCAATCCCGCCTCAATGGTCTTACCAAGCCCGACCTCATCGGCAAGAAGCGCCCCCATTGAGAGCGGGGATCTGAACGCGAACAGGGCGGCATCCACCTGATGCGGATTCAGATCCACCTGAGCACCAGCCACCGCCCCCGCCAGCTTTTCCAAGCTGTCCGACGCGCACCGCTTGGTCAGCTCGTGGGCGAAGTATTTGGCATGGGAGTCGGTGAGCACGGGGAAGCCGCAAACTTATCCAGAAAATTCCGGAGTCACAATGCTGCAGGCTTCGACTCCGATCTGTGGGTGAGCAAAAGACGTCTGGGAAACGCCAACTCTCCCCCTCCTAGTCGGATTCGAACTGGCTCATGAGCCGGAGCACGCGGGAACGGTCCCCGATCTGGGCGGCATCGACCGTCTTCAAGCGTTCCAGGCTGAATGCCTCGACATTGAAGCTCGCGAGCACGGTGCCAAAAACCACCGCGCGGCGGAGGGATCCGAAATCCACGGGGCCCGAAGCGCTCTCGCGCACGAGCACCCCGGCAAGGCCGCCGGCGAACGTGTCGCCCGCACCGGTCGGATCATGGATGTCTTCCAACGGGTAAGCCGGGCAACTGAAAAATTCCCCGCTTTCCCCGAAGAGGAGGCACCCGTGCTCGCCCTTTTTGATGGCGACGTATTTCGGTCCCAACGCGAGGATCGCTTTGGCCGCCTTGACCAGATTGGTTTGCTTGGTGAGCTGCCGTGCCTCGCTGTCGTTGAGGACCAGCATGTCCACGCGCCCGAGGAGGCGGATCAGGGAATCCTTCGCGATATAGATCCAGAGATCCATCGTGTCCGCGATGACAAAGCGGGGGTTCACAACCTGGTCCAGGACGTGGTGCTGGAGGTCGGGGGCAATGTTCGCGAGGAGGACAAATGGCGTGGAGCGATAATTCTCCGGCAACGTCGGGGTGAAATGCTCGAAAACATTCAGTTCTACCGACCGGGTCTCGCGGGTGTTCATGTCCCACATGTATTCGCCCGACCAGCGGAAGGTTTTTCCGGGCACGATCTGCAATCCCTCCAAGTCGATCCGGCGGCTGCGGAGGAGGTCGACATGTTCCTTGGGGAAATCCTCTCCGACAATGCCCACGAGGTTTACCGGGCTGAAAAAAGCCGCGGCCACGGCCCCGTAGGACGCCGATCCCCCGAGGAGATTGGCATGCTCCTCCACCGGGGTCTTGATGTCATCCAGGGCGATGGAACCGACAATGAGAACGGACATGGGGCGCCCTTAAATCGTCTTGCAGAACTCTTCGATCCGGTCGAGACCGGTCTTGATGATGTCGAGGCTCGTCGCGTAGCTGAGCCGGACGGTGCGGTCGTCGCCAAAGGCAACTCCCGGGACGAGGGCCACATTCGCCTTGCTCAGCAGCCGGTCGGCAAAGTTCTGGGACTTGAGCCCGAACGAACTCACATTGGCGAGAACGTAAAAGGCGCCCAGCGGACGGACGGCCTGGATGCCGGAGATCCCGTTCAGGCGCTCGAACATGTATTGCCGGCGGATATCGAACTCGTCGCGCATGTCGGTCACACACTGCTGGTCGCCGGTCAATGCGGCCAACCCGCCGTATTGGGCGAAGGAACAGGGGTTCGACGTGGTGTGACTCTGCATCGAGTCGATCGCTTTGGCGATCGGGTCCGGCGCCCCGAGATAACCGAGCCTCCAGCCGGTCATGGCATAGGCCTTGCTGAATCCGTTGACCGTGATCGTGAGGTCGTAGGCTTCGGGCGTGAGGGAAGCGATGCTCACATGCTCGGCGCCATCGTAGGTCAGCTTCTCGTAGATCTCGTCGGAGAGAATGTAGATGTCCTCCTCGGCGGCCACTTCCGAAATCGCCCGCAGTTCCTCGCGGGTGTAAACCGACCCGGTCGGGTTGCCCGGAGAGTTGATGACGACCATCTTCGTGCAGGGGGTCATCGCATTTTCAAATTCCTCAGCGGTCATCTTCCAATCGTTTTCTTCCTTGGTCTGGACGATGACCGGAACGCCTCCGGCGATGCGGACCATCTCCGGATAGCTCAACCAGAACGGGGCGGGGATGACGACCTCGTCGCCGGGGTTGACCACCGCGGCGATCGCGTTGAAGCACGACTGCTTCGCGCCGTTGCTGACAACGATTTGGGCGGGCTTGTATTCGAGCTTGTTGTCCGCCGCGAATTTCTTCGAGATCGCCTGGCGGAGTTCGGGGATGCCCGAACTCGGGGTGTATTTTGTGTGCCCCCCCTGGAGGGCCGCGATGGCGGCGGCTTTGATGTGCTCCGGGGTGTCCATGTCGGGTTCTCCGGCTCCGAATCCGCAGACATCAATGCCTTCGGCCTTCAGGGCTTTGGCTTTGCTGTCGATGGCAAGGGTGAGTGACGGGGTGAGTTCGGTGAGTCGGGACGCAATTTCCATAATTTGGGTAGGTTGGTATTAGACGCGCACGCCGTGCGCTTCAAGCAGCGGTTTCAAATTGTTTTCGGATATCCGGAGGATCTCCATCTCGCGGCGCGCGTTCTCCGGGGAGTCCGACGCGTGCGCGGCGTTGATCATGACCGTCTGTCCGAATTCTTTTCGAATCGATCCGGGGGGAGCCTTCGAGGGATCGGTCGGGCCGAGCACCTCTCGAATTTTTGCGATGGCATCGATCCCGCGGTAAACCAGGGCCACGCATTTTTCCGTGCCGGGAAGATCGCGTTGATCGGGGGGGCATTGGGCCGGGCGGGTGCCTGCCATGAATTGGACGATCGATTCCCAGTGGGCGCGCCCGGCGATCGGGCCGAGCAGTTCGCCCATCGAGGCCTCGGTTGCGGAATCCAGCGGCACCCCCAGTTCCCCCTCGACGACGAACCGCGCCCGCTTGCCGCTCGGCTCGCGCATTTTGTCGAGCAGGACATCGAGAACCGGGCCGTAGAAAGCTTCCGCCTCCGCCACGCTCATGTGGTGGACTTTGAAGCCGATGATCGAGAGGCCGCTTCGCGAAAAGGTGTCGATGACGCCGCCCGGGCGGGCGTTGGGAAAACGGAAATTGTCGGGCTTGATCAGGACCAGGGTTGTCTCGATGTTCTCGCCGGCGGGAAAGATCACGCTGTCCTCGAGAATCCCGCCATCGCTGTCGGAATATTTCGCCCAGAGTGCCAGGTGGGTCCGCGCGCTGGCGGCATCCGGCGCCGCAAGCACAGCCGGCTCGAAATAGACCACCCTTTCATCCTCCACAATGTGGTCGCCGTACGTGTCGCGGATCGTTTCCCCCCGGGGTCGGCGCGCGGCGATGTGCCCGGTGACGGCACGGGTTTTTGAGACCGCATCCTCTCCCCGCAGAACCAGGAGGAGAACCCGCGGGGGAGTTCCATCGGGAGCCGTCACAAAATTCTTGCGGATGTAATCGCAAATCAGGTCCTGCGTGGCCCGGTGCCTGGGGTCCGGCTCGCCCGCGGCCATTTCGGCATAGGCGTTCGCCAGTTCCTGCCCGGGAGAAAACAACCTCCCCCCCGCAAGCTCCAGGCCCGTCCTCGCCAACAACCGGGAAATGATCCCGCCCGTTCGCGACTTGCGCAGCGAATAAGGTGTGAGGAGAACGTAGGAAAGCTCTTCGGCCATGAATTTTTTCTCGGGCCTGCCCGCGACAAGGCAAACCGGTCTTGGGCAGTCGGGCAGCCTACCGGTCCTGTGCATGGCCCGTCAACTGGGATTTTTCAAGTTCAGCGACGCGGGCGCATCTCCGATAAGTGCAAAAAATGCTGGGCTACACTTTCAATTGAGAGCAAAGAGAGGCCGCGCAATGGCCGATTGTGGTTCAAGGACGTGAAGTGGATGAGGGGAAAGTGCGATGGCTCCGGGGTTGGATCGCCGCGCATTCCCACCGGAG
>JBAYWC010000046.1:0-21533 GCA_041674265.1 Terrimicrobiaceae bacterium | reverse complement strand
CTGCGCCCCAGCACGGATGTCAGTGGATCGAGAAACTCCGCAAGGTAGCGATGGCTGTGCTCGGAATCAGGGGTGGCGACTTTCATGTCGCCGAGGGTGGCAGCATCTCGCAAAATGTCAATAATACTTAACAGAGTAATACTAGATGGGCTACCAGGGTTGAAAAATGCCCTACTCCATCGGGGGCCGCCCCGGCTGCGAGGAATCGCGCGCGGGAGCGACGCCCGGAGTCCGCAGGGAGACCATGTAGGCCACCACGGCATCGACTTGGTCCGGGGTGAGGTTTTTTCCGTAGGCAGGCATGTTGCCGCCACCCTGGATCACTTGGCGGATGAGTTGGTCCTTGGTCAGCCTCGCGCCAACATCCGCAAGGTCCGGCCCGCGGCTTCCGCCGATGCCGTCGATGGCATGGCAGTTGCGGCACTGCATGGATTGGATGACGAGCGATCCCTGGAGTTCCAACGGCGCGCGCCCTTCGAGGAATTTTTTCGGCGTGAGGTCGGCTTTCCAGGCATCCATCTCCGGCGACCAGGGAGAGGTGTTCCCGAGGTAGGTCAGCAGGCCCAGCGAGACATACGTGAGGATGACGGTGAGGACGGCGACCGGGCGGCGGCGCCAGCTTTTCTCGCCGGTTCCATTGAAGAACGGCAGGGCAAAGAGAATGAGGCCGATGATCACCGGCCCGCCCAACAACGCGACGGTCTCCATCCAATCGGGCATCAGCGCCGCGATGGCGAAGATCCACAGAAAGTAGAAATCGGGTCGGGGAAGAGTGTCGATCTGGACAGGATTCGGCGGCCCCAGCGGGCCTTTGGGACCGAAGAAACAGGCGCATGCCAGGATTCCGAAAATGACAATCGCGGCGGCGACAAGGTCCTTGCTGATGGCTTTCGGGAAAAAGGGAACGCCCTCTTTTTTCAGAATGGCGGCGTATTCCTTGTCGTAGGTCTCGCGGCGGACGAGCATGCCGGGCCGGGGGTATTCGTTGATGCCTTTGGTGAGGACCATCCGCAGGTGGATGCTCACAATGGCCAGCACACCGCCCGGCAGCACGAAGACGTGCAGGGCGAAGAACCGGGACAATGTCTCGGAGGCAATGATCGGGCCGCCGAGCATCATGTTCACGAGCTGTTCGCCGAGGAAGGGGACCCTTCCCATGATGGCGACCCCGATTCCCAGCCCCCAGTAAGCGTCCTCATCGAACCGCATCACCTGGCCGGTGAACGCGAGGCCGAGGGTGAGGACCATGAGGATCACCCCGGTGATCCAGGTGATTTCGCGCGGGTATTTGTAGGCCCCGAAAAGAAAAACCTGCGTCATGTGGAGGAGCATGATGCCGACCATGAAATTCGATCCCCAATAGTGGACGCCGCGCAGGAACCATCCGAGGTCCTGCTGGAAGGTGAGGTATTCGAGTGTCGTGTAAGCCTCGGCGGCGGACGGCACATAGACCATGGCCAGCATGATGCCGGTCGCAAGCTGGATCATGAAGCAGAGCAGGGTCGCGCTGCCGAAGACATAGAACCAACTGCCGGAACTCTGCGGGACATGGTGTCCGGCGGTGGACTCATACAGCTTGGAGAGGTGAAGCCGGTCGTCCACCCACAGGAAGACCCCCCGCGCCGTATCGATCAGCTTGTTCATACGTTCTGGTTCGAAAGGTTGGGAATCACGCCACCCATGATGAAGAGTTCCCCGTTCTCCACTTTCACCTCGTAGGTGTAGAGCCCGCGCGGGGGAGGCCCGGCCGCATGGCCGCCATCCTCGTAAAACACTCCGCCGTGGCACGGGCACATGAAAAGCTTGGATTCCTCAAACCAGCGCACCGGGCAGCCGAGGTGTGTGCAGTTGATGGCGAAGACCTGGAAGTCGTCGCCCTTGATCCGGCGCACCCAGCACGGAATGTCGGCGGTCTGGCCGTCCCATTCGCGGTGCATCGGATTTTTGTAGTGGGCAAAACGGGTCTTGCCCTCGGGAAAGTTGTCCACCGGCCCGAGCGAGATTTTCCCGAGCTTGTTCGGTTTGAAAAACGAGGAGAGGACGTAACCGACCAGCGGGATGCCGATCAGGGCTCCCGCAACGGCGTTGAGCCCGAATCCGGCGGCGAGAAGAAAGTCGCGGCGGGAGGTTTTTTTCGGCGCGGCCTGGCAGGCGCAGGGTTTTGTGGGTTCTTCGTTCATCCTAATAAATTATAAGTTTTCAGTGTTCAGCACAGAGACCCCTCCCGGCCTGAACACTGTTTTCCTGAACACTGAACCACTGAAAATTGAACACGCTTCTTTGGGAATCAGGTTCATGGCTGTGGTGGCGCGAGCGGCTTGCCAAATTCGTTTTTTCGATTCGAGACGAGCCATGCGGTGATGTCGGCGATGTCCTCATCCGTCATGGGCCTGCCGGGTGTTCTGTTTGCAAAGTCCGGACAGCCGAGATCCGGACGGCCCGCGATCGCGATCGTGCGCAGGTATTGGTTGCTGACCAGGGCGAGGTAGGCGGGGCTGACGACCGAGCCGGCCTTTTCCCCGCCATCGCCGCTTGGCCCGTGGCAGGAGGCGCAGGCGGCGGCGAAGACCGTGGCGCCGCGCAGGGGATCCCCCAAATTTGCGGCATAAGGAGGAAGCGGGCCTTGCTGCGTCACGGGTTTCTTTGCGAGGATGCCGTCGACCAATATTTCGATTTGCCCGCTTGTCAACGTTCCGCCTGCGGCAGCCGAGAAGCCGGGCATCGCCGTGGCGGGGATGCCGTTGGAAATCCCGTCCAGCAATGTCTCGCGGGGAATGACCGAGAGGTAGGCCGGGTTGTCCATGGAGATCGATCCGGAAACCACCGGCCCGATGCCGTGGCAGCCGAGGCAATTTTGCCTGTAGAGCGTGGCAAAATCGGATGTCTCGGAAGCCGGTTTCCATCCGGCAGCCGGATCCGGTTTTCCCGGCATCCAGTCACAACCGCCGAGCGCGAGGAGAGAAACGAGGAGAAGCGTCGTGCGGGTCATGGGTCCTTGTGTTGCGCCTCGACGCCCAGTTTGGCCGCGAGCGGGAGGCTTTGGATGGTTTCCACTTTTTCCGACTTGAAGACGACATACCCGCCGACCATGCCGAACGCGACCTGGCAGACGATGAACCACGGCCAATCGACATGCTGGGCGAGGGCGGGATTCACGAGCCGCATCGATGCCGCCACGAGCGCGGTCCACATGATCGGCGTCATGATCCCCCCCCAGAACCACTCGAAGCGGGCCGGAAGCATGGGAAGCAGGACGACATAGAGAAGGCCGACGAGGATCGACACTGTCAAATGGGTCACCGTTCCCACCAGCAGCCCCAGCGCACTGAATTCCTGGAGGGTCTGCACCCCGGCGATCGCCAGGCTTGGCACGCCCGCCGCCGCCAGCAGGTTGATCGGATACCAGATGGTATGAAAAACCGCTCCCCACGAACACGCCAGAAAAGCCATGACGGCCCCCCCGGCCAACCCGCCTTTCACTCCGGAGAGATAGGGATGGACGGCCACCGGGAGGCGGAGCCTGTGTCCGCCTTCCCCGAAATGCATGTGCTCGACCCGGCGCTGGGAGCGCTTGATGGCCGAGGCCCTGTCCTGCGGAAGCGCAAACTCCACATATTCGTGCTTGGGATGGGGGAAAACATCCAGAAACCAACCCACGGCCCCGATCAATCCGGTGAGGAGCCCCACAGCGGAGACCACCAGGCTCGTGACAAGGCCGGCAAAAACCAGGCACAGGCCGAAGGCGGCGACGATCGGCCAGCAGGTCGGCGCGGGAAGTTCGATTTTGTTGGGATCTTCGGACATGTCAGAATCGGATGCTGATGATGTAAACCACGGTGACGACGACAATCCAGATCGCGTCCACGAAATGCCAATACCAGGAAATCATCTCGATGTGCTCGGCATGGTCGCCGGGGATCTTGCCGAGCAGGCTCAGGACGAGGATGAGGGTCAGGAGGAAAAGCCCGACGATCACATGGCTCGCGTGGAGACCGACGAGCGAGTAGAACGTGGTGCCGAAGACATTCGTCGCCAGCGTGAGGTTTTCCGTGAAGATGAGGTGCTTCCATTCCGTTCCGGTGAACCAGAGGAAGTAGGCGCCCAGGGCGATCGTGATGGCCCACCACAGGTGAAAGGCCCCTTTCTTGCCGCGATGCAGGGCGATCTCGGAAAAGACGATCGTCACGCTGCTCGAGAGGAGCGCGACGGTGGCCCAAAGCGGAAACGTCAGAACCTCCGAGGGATACGGACGGTTCAGGCTTTTCCCCATGTAGAACAGGTAGGCCACGAGAAAAATCGTGAACAATGCCGACTCGGTGAGAATGAGGGAAATGACCGCGACCTTGCGGGTCGAGGGCATTTTCCATTCCAGGGTTTGGGTGGGAGCGGCAGTCATGTCAGTTCTTGGAAGACACTTCGGACCCTTGTTGTCGCCATGCGTCCCGACAGGGCGGGACGGCCACAACGCCGCGCATCGGTCTGCTTGTTCTGAAGTGATGATGTCATTCGTATTTCCAATCCGGGTCATCCGGGTGTTTCAAATCCCAAAGCGGGCGGCGGCTGCGCACTTCCGGGATCGTTTCGAAGTTGTAGCTTGGCGGCGGCGAGGTCGTCGCCCACTCGAGCGACCAGGCATCCCACGGATCGTCCCCGGCTTTTTTGCCTTTGACGTAGGAGTAGATCAGATTGAAGACGAAGAAGAGGACGCCGGCGGCCTGGAAGATGACGCCGATGCTCGAGATCAGGTTCCAGAGATCCCAGCCGCGCCCGGCATCATACGTGTAGATCCGCCGCGGCATGCCCAGGAATCCGGAAATGTGCTGCGGGAAGAACGTCATGTGGAATCCGACCGTGAAAAGAATGAAGTGCCAGAGCCCGAGCTTGAAGTCCGGCATCTTCCCCAGGGCCTTGGGATACCAGTAGTAGAGCCCCGCGAAAATCGTGTAGAGGAGCCCTCCGATCAGGACGTAGTGGAAATGCGCCACCACGAAATACGAGTCGGTGAGCTGCCAGTCGAACGGCGCGATCGCCAGCATCACGCCCGTGAGGCCGGCAATCAGGAACTGGAAAAGGAACCCGAGGCAGAAAAGCATGGGCAGTTCGAAGCGCAGTTTCCCGCCGTACATCGTGCCGATCCAGTTGAAGATCTTGATGCCGGTCGGAATCGCCACCAGCAACGTCGAGATCGCGAAGAACGTGTTGCCGATCGAGGTCATCCCCACCGAGAACATGTGGTGGGCCCAGACCCCGAGGCTGATGAACGCGATCATCACGCTCGCGGCCACCATCACCGGATACCCGAAGATCGGCTTGCGCGAAAAGACGGGAATCACCTCGGAGGCGATGGCAAAGCCCGGAAGGATCAGGATGTAAACCTCCGGGTGCCCGAAGATCCAGAAGAAGTGCTGCCAGAGCACCGCCGATCCCCCGGCCTGGGTGTCGAAGAAGTGCGCCCCGAAATACCGGTCGAGGATGAGCATGATCTGGCACGCGGAGAGCGGCGGCATCGCGATGATGACCAGGAACGCCACGACCAGGAACAGCCAGACAAAGAGCGGCATCCGGCCGAGGATCATCCCCTTGCAGCGCAGGCAGAGCGTCGTCACGATGATGTTGATCGAGGTCGCGATGCTGCCGATGCCGCCCAAGAGGAGCGAGAGCGTCCAGTAATCGGTGCTGTGCCCGCGGGAAAAGGCCTTGGCCGTGAGCGGCGAGTAGGCAAACCAGCCGACATCCGGCGCCGAGCCCGCCGCATAGAGCCCGGGCGCGCCGAGGTAGCTGAAAAACAGCAGCAGCCCGCTGAAAAAGAAGACCCAGAACCCGAACGCGTTCAGCCTCGGAAACGCCATGTCGCGGGCGCCGATCATCAGGGGCACGAGATAGTTGGCGAACCCGAAAATGATCGGCATGCCGACAAGGAAAACCATCGCCGTGCCGTGCATGGTGAACAGGCGGTTGAAGACATCGGGCTCGAGAAATTCGTTCCGTGGCACGGCAAGCTGGATGCGGATCATCGTCGCCATGACCCCCGCCACGACGAAAAACAGGAGCCCGGAGCCGATATACATCAGGCCGAGGATCTTGTGGTCCACCGTGAAAACCATTTCCTGGACGATCCGGGTGAGCGACCCCCGCTCCTCCCCGATGCGTTCGGGCGGCGGGATTTGAAAATTGTCGTCGGGCATTTCGGGGTTCATTTCAGCGTGAGAAGGTAGGCGGTGATCGAGTCCACTTCGCTGTCGAGGAGCTTCATGTCGGGCATGAGGCAGCCGGTCTTGAGCTGCTGGGGATCCCGCACCCAGGCGCGCAGCGTCCCGGGGGTCAGGGGAGCCACGCCGGCCCCGATCGTCTGCCGGGTCATGAGCTTGGTGAGGTCGGGGCCGAAGACTCCCGCGGCCGTCGTCCCCTCGACCGTGTGGCAATTGACGCACGAGTTCGCGTAGAAGGCCTTGTGTCCCTGGACGGCGAGTTCCGCCTGCGGCATGACAACAGGCTGCTTCATCTTCCGCACCCACCGCTCGTAGTCCTCGGGTTCCTCCACGATCACACGCAGCAGCATGTTCGCATGCTGGGTGCCGCAGTATTCCGCGCAATTCCCAAAGAAAGTCCCCGTGACGAACGGCTCGATCTAGGTCCGGTTTTTCCGGTTCGGCACCAGATCCGTCTTTCCGGCAAGCTGGGGAACCCAGAAGCTGTGGATGACATCCGCGGATTCCAGAATCAACTCCGTGGGCCGCTCTCCTTTCCCGCTGCGCCGGCTCACCGGCACATGGATTTCATTCGCGGTGACGATGCCCTCCTTTTCATAGCGGATCTCCCACCACCACTGGTGGCTGACGACCCGGATCCGCACGGTATTTTCCGGCAGCTTTCTGTTCTGGATTTCCCCGATCGTCCGGCTGGTGACGAGGATCAGGACAAAGGTGATGAGAATCGGCACGACTGTCCAGGCGAGTTCGATGTGCGTGCTGCCGTAGACCTGCGGCGGTTCCTTGAGGTCGTCCTCCGGTCCCCTGCGGCGGAATTTCCACACCACGAAAACCAGGACGGCGGTGACCGCCAAAAAAATCCCGGCCGTGATCGCCAGGACCAGCATGGCGGAGCCGTGAATCATCTCCGCCGGACGGGACAGCGGCTGGAACATGTCCGCCACCGGCCGCATCTCCCCTCCCTCCTGCGGATACGCCGAGGAACACGGGAAGAACGAAAGAATCAGGAATGGCACAGCCCGGGTGAGCCGGTGACAGACATGGAAAATTCTTTTCGCTTCCCGAAACATGACGCCTTCCGACCTATACGAACTCCTTTAAACTGCCACGCCTTTTTTTGCGCTGGATCAAAACCCTCTCCGTCGCATGGCATGGGACTTGCTGGGATTTTTTGGAAAAAAGCGCTTTGCGCTTCGAGGAATTGTGCTTTCTTCTATGGCTTGAAAGAAATGGATCAACTACTGATACCCCGCCGCCGCCTGATGGGGCTGATTTTTTGCGCAGGAGCAGGAATGCTCGCTGGCGCGGACAAAGCGGATGCCATGTGGAGCGTTCTGGATGTCCTCCACGGCGAGTCCGGACGGACGTCCGACCGGCTGGCGGTTCCGCCCTCGATGCGCGGGGTGGTGGGATACAACGGCGAGGCTTACAGAAAATTTCTCGGCCGGATGGGTCTCCGGAAAATTTCCGTGCAGCAAATCATGGATTCCCACGCGAAGGCCCACGGGCGGGTTCACAACACGCTTCCTCCCCGCCAATACTGGGCCAATATCCGCACCACCCTTCTCGCCGTGGACAAGGTTTGTGATCGTCTCGGCGAGCCGGTCGGGGAGGTCGTCTCCGTTTATCGTTCCCCCGCCTACAATGCCACCTGCCCGGGCGCGAAAAGCCATTCCTACCATCTTCGCAACAACGCGATCGACATGAAGTTCCACTCGTCGCCGCGCAAGGTCGCCGCGATGGCGCGCGACATGCGCAAGGCCGGTCTCTTCAAGGGCGGCGTCGGCCGGTATCCCGGCTTCACCCACCTCGATACCCGCGGCTCGAACGCCGACTGGTAAATTCGGCTGTTTTCAAGCGCTTCCCCGTTCGTCGGCGACGACTGGGACCATTTTACCCGCTGATTTGAACCGCCCGGAGTTCGACATCCCCGATTTCCAGGCCGAGCGCTTTCTCGGCGGTTCGCAAAAACCCTTCCGTCGAGTCGGTCAGTGCCACATGGAGCCGGCCCAATTTCTCCTGCGGGGCGGAGAGTCCCTGCGAGAAGAGAAGCGCCTTGACCGCGAGCGCGCAATTCCGCGCCGAATCCACCAGCGTCATGTCCGGTCCGACCGCCCGCGTGATGGCTCCGCGGAGCAGGGGGTAGTGAGTGCATCCCAGCACGAGCGTGTCGATTCCCCGGTCCAGCAATGGCTCGAGATAGCGCCCGAGCAATTGATCCGTCACCGGATCGTCAAACATCCCCTCCTCGATCAAGGGGACCAGGAGCGGACAGGCCGCGCTGAAGACCCGGGATTCCCGATCCTGCGCGCAAATCGCATGCTCATACGCGCCGCTGGAAATCGTCGCGCGGGTTCCGATGACCCCGATGCGCTTGTTTTTCGTGGCTTTGAGGGCTGCCGCGGCTCCGGGAGCGACAACGCCCTGCACGGGGACTTTGAAAATGTCTTTCATCCTGGGCACGGCCAGCGCGGAAGCCGTGTTGCAGGCAACCACGAGGATCTTGGCCTGTTCCGCGAGCAGGAGCCCTCCGATCTCGACGCTGTAGCGTTCGATGGTCCTGCGGCTTTTACCCCCATAGGGAACACGCGCTGTGTCTCCGATGTAAAAAATCGTTTCGGAGGGCAGCAATTCCCGGAGGGCGGCCACGACAGTGAGCCCGCCGATTCCGGAATCGAAGACACCGATCGGGTCGAGGCAGGGAGAGTTTTCTTCTGGCATATCGGCAGTTTCAGGGAGGGGTGGAGAGGGCGTCGGCCGCTTGGTTGACGGATTGTCCGATGTCGGTTTTTGATCCGACGGGGGCGGGCGGCCCGGAGTCTTTCTTGAGTGGCGGCGCCGTGGTGGCATCCGTGGCGGCAACGACCGCGGAGGGTTTGAAATACTGCATCCGTCCGTCCACGGCGCTCCTGTAGCGGTTGACCCCCTCGAGGATGGCGCGGGCGAAGGCGTCGCGGTAGGCCGTGCTGGAGATCTGCCGGGCATCCAGGGGGTGGTTCATGAACCCACCCTCCAACAATACGCCAGGAATATCAATATTCCGGATCACCACAAAACGCGCCCGCTTGATCCCGCGGTCGTAAAGCCGCAAATGCCGCAGAAGCGAGGAATGCATGGCGGTCGCGAGCGCGATGTTCTCGGCATCCCGCTGATGGCCGGGGTAGGGCCTGAAATCGCTGTAGCTCAGGTTTTCCTCATCCATCGAGGGCACCCCCCGCGGGGCCAGCGCATAGGTCTCGATCCCCGAGGCTCCCCCCACGTTGCTCTTGTTGAAATGGACGCTGGCAAAAATCGCGTTCGGGTATTTGTTCGCCATGGCCGGGCGGTTCTCCAGCGGGATGAAGACATCGGTCATGCGTGTGAGGCGGACGTTGAAGCCGTTTTCCTCGAGGAGCTTTTTTGCGCGGAGGACGACATCCAGCGCGGCATCTTTCTCGCATCCCAGCGGGCCCCTCGCCCCGCTGTCATGCCCGCCGTGTCCGGCGTCGAGGATCACGGTGCGCACGGCGGTGGCGTTCTTGATTTTTCCCGGGCGCATCACGGGCTCGATGATTTTCGTCACATCCATCGCCGAGATCAGGAACCGCCCGCCCTTGGACACCATGTCGAAGCAAAGGACGTATTTGACGTTGTTGATGTAAACCTCCCGGCCGCCGGCGCTCCCCCGGATCGTCCTCCCCTGGCCGGTCAGCGTGAACGAATTGCCCTCGATCCGCGGGGGGTTGAGCTTGTAAAAATTCGTCACGTCCTCGATCGGGACATAGCGGCGCCCCTCGTGCAGGGTGATGTTCCACTGCGCGGAAGCCGCCTGGATGGCGGCGAGCAAAACCAGAAAAATCGCGGTTGAGATTCGCACCGGGGCCGAACGTGCGGGCGGGCGGTTGCGGGTGCAAGGGATTTTTCGTGTGAAAGCCGATTGAATCCGCGGCCAATTCGGCCACAATGACCGGTTCGATGTCCGAACTTTCCAAAGCATACGAACCCGGTTTGGTGGAAGACAAATGGTATTCCTGGTGGATCGCGCAGGGGATTTTCCATGCCGACCCCGCTTCCCCGAAGCCCGGTTACTCGATGGTCATTCCCCCGCCGAATGTCACCGGCGTCCTCACGCTCGGCCATGTCCTGAACAACACGATCCAGGACATTCTCGCCCGCCATGCCCGCCAGGCCGGACACGAGGTCCTCTGGCTCCCGGGGACCGACCATGCCGGCATTGCCACCCAGACGGTCGTCGAGAGGAAGCTCCGCAAGGAGGAAAAGAAAACCCGCCACGACCTCGGGCGCGGGGAATTCCTCCAGCGCGTCTGGGAGTGGAAGGAAAAGCACGGCGGCATCATCATCAAACAGCTCAAGAAGCTGGGATGTTCGTGCGACTGGGAGCGCGAGCGGTTCACGATGGACGAGGCCTACGCCCGCAAGGTGCAGGAGGTCTTTGTGGACCTGCACGGGAAGGGCCTCATCTACCGCGGCAAGCGGATGGTGAACTGGTGCCCGGTTTCCCTCACCGCCCTCAGCGATGAGGAGGTCATCCCGAAACCGCAGAAAGGGTACCTTTACCATTTCCAGGTCGAGATTGTGGAGCGCCCGGGAACATTCCTGGAAATCGCCACGACACGCCCCGAAACGATCATGGGCGACACGGCGGTCGCCGTGAATCCCAAGGACCCCCGCTACCGGGATTTCATCGGACTCCACGTCCGCAGGCCGCTTCCATTGGATGACCCGGCGGTCATCCCCGTCATCGGTGACGATGCGGTGGAATTCGAATTTGGCACGGGCGTTCTCAAGGTCACTCCCGCACACGACAAGACCGATTATGAAATCGGCCTCCGCCACAACCTCCCGGTGATCGACATCCTGAATCCGGACGGAACGCTCAACGAGCTTGCGGGCGGGGACTTTGCCGGCCTCGACCGTTTCGAGGCGCGTGTCGAAGCCGTCGACAAGCTCCGCGAACTCGGAATCCTCGTCAAGGAAGAGCCGCACGAAAACCACGTCGGTTTCAGCGAGCGGGCCGACGTCCCGATCGAGCCGCGCCTCTCGGAACAATGGTTCCTCAAATACCCCAAGACCGCCGAGGCCCGCGCCGCCGTGCGCGACCACCTGATCCGCTTCTTTCCCGACCGCTGGGAAAAAGTCTATGACCACTGGCTCGAAAATATCCAGGACTGGTGCATTTCCCGCCAGCTCTGGTGGGGGCACCGGATTCCGGTGTGGTATTCGGGAAATATGGAATGTGGAACGCGAAACGAGGAAGTGATTTCAGCCGCCGATGGCGGGACGACTCATTCCGAATCCCCAATTCCGAATTCCCAATTCCGTGTCTCCATCGAGTCTCCGGGAGAGGGATGGGTGCAGGATGCCGATGTGCTCGACACGTGGTTCTCGTCGTGGCTTTGGGCGCACGGGACGATGGACGCCGCCGCGCTGAAAAAGTTCTATCCCACCAGCGCGCTCGTCACCGGGCCGGACATCATTTTCTTCTGGGTCGCGCGCATGATCATGGCCGGGCTCGAATACACGGGCGAGATCCCGTTCCGCAGTGTCTATTTCACGGGGATCATCCGGGACCGGCAGGGGCGGAAAATGTCGAAGAGCCTGGGGAATTCCCCCGATCCGCTCGATCTCATCGCCAAATACGGAGCCGACGGGCTCCGGTTCGGGCTGCTCCGGATCGCGCCGCAGGGACAGGACATCAAGTTTGACGAGCAGCAGGTCGTCGAGGGCCGGAACTTCTGCAACAAGCTCTGGAACGCCTGCCGCTTCCGCCTCATGCAGGGAGCGGTGGACCCCGCCGCCGATCCGTCGAAACACGATCTCTCGATCTTCGCCCGCGACCTCCTCGCCAAGCTCGACGCCACGATCTCCCGCGTGAGCGAAGGATACGAATCCTTCCGCTTCAGCGACATCGCCCAGGCGCTCTACGATTTTGTCTGGGGAGATTTTTGCGACCGCTTCATCGAGGCGGCGAAGGCGGACTTCGATTCGCCGCGCCGCGCCGGGACGCTGGCCACCATGGATTTCACGATCCAGCGGATCCTGAAGCTCTTGCATCCCTACACGCCGTTTATCACGGAAGAACTCTGGAGCGGGCTCGGTTTCGGGCAGCAGAGCCTGATGCAATCCCCGTGGCCCAAGGCGGGGGGCGCCGCGCCGGAAGCCCGCGCCGATTCCGTCTACGCCGCGGTCTCCCGGGCCCGCAACCTGCGCGCGACCTACAACGTCCCCTCGAACAAACGCCTCGCCTGGCAGTTTACTCCCGCAGCCGATTGGGTGGGCGATGCGCTCCCGGCTCTTTCGCTCTTCCTGCACGCCGGATCGCTCACCCTGTGCGAGAAGGCTCCCGCCGGATTTGCGGCCTGCCCGACCGACATCGGCATCCTTTACCTTCCGCTCGACGGGGTTGTGGACGCATCGGCGGAGCGCCGGCGCCTTCAAGGGGAGATCGGAAAAGCCGAAGCCGAGATCGGGAAAGTCGCCCGCAAACTTTCCAGCGATTCCTTCGTGGACAACGCCCCCGACGCGGTCGTCGCCGAACACCGCCGGCGCCAACAGGATTGGCTGTCCCGCCTCGCCGAACTTCAGACAGCGCTGCGGGCGCTCGGCTGACAGGATCGCAAATCCCCGGGAGAGGAAGCTCCGGTTTTTGCGGGGAGTCCCGGGTAGCAGCCAATTCGTCCACCGAATAGCCGGCTCAAATGGACAGCCCGGCGGCCTGCGCGCTGGCCCAAGCCCACTGGAGATTGTAACCGCCCAGCCAACCGGTGACATCCACGACTTCCCCGATGAAGTAGAGCCCCCGCACGGACCGGGATTCCATGGTTTTCGAGGAAAGCCCCGCGGTATCGACTCCCCCCAGCGTGACTTCCGCTTTCGCGTATCCCTCTGTTCCACCGAAGGCGACCGGCCAGTTGTGCGCGAGTTCCAGAACGTTCCGGCGCTCCCTGTCCGACCACCGGTTCAACGGCTTTTGCGGAGCGCGCAGGGAGCACCACGCATCGGCGAACCGGCGCGGCCAGAACTCCGAGAAAAGGGCGGGCGCGCTCGTGCCGCCCGGGCGAAAAGAAAGCGTCTTCCCCGGCAGAAGATCGAACACGGGAACGTCGCCTTCGTTCCAATAGGACGAAATTTGCAGGATGGCCGGCCCGCTGAAGCCGCGGTGCGTGACCAGCAGGGATTCCTCGAATGAGCGGCCCCGATTCTTCACGCGCACCGGCAGCGAAGCTCCGCTGACCGGCCCGAAAAGGCGGAGATCCGATTCTTGCAGGGTCAGGGGCACGAGTCCCGGGCGCAGGTCTGTCACCCGCATGCCGAACCGCCGGGCGATCCGGTGGCCGAAATCGCTCGCCCCCAGTTTGGCAAAAGAGAGCCCGCCCGTCGCGATAACGAGAGAATCGCAACCGAAGTCGCCCATGTTGGTTTCGAGCGAAAACCCCTGCCGGACTTCCTCCACCCGGCACCCGCAGCGGATTTCGACACGCGCCTCCGCGCACTCGCCCACGAGCATCGCAATGATTTCCCCCGACGACCCATCGCAGAACTGTTGCCCCAGCTTTTTTTCATGGTGGCCGATGCCGTGTTTTTCCACGAGGGCGACAAAGTCCCACGGCGAGAATCTTGCCAGCGCCGACCGGCAGAAGCCGGGGTTTTTCGAAAGGAAATTCTCCGGCCCGGCATGGAGGTTCGTGAAATTGCACCGCCCGCCCCCGGAGATCTCGATTTTTTTCCCGACCCGGTCGTTGTGCTCGAGAACGAGGACCCTGCGGCCCCTCAGCCCGGCTGTGAAGGCGCAGAACAAACCCGCCGCGCCGCCTCCGACGATGATGGCGTCATATTTCATCGTCAGGCAACCCGGGGGCGGGCGATCTACTTCTCGATGATTTTGACGTCGTCGACATAAAGGGTCCCGCCGTTGGAACCGGGGCCCAGGGTGAAAAGAATGGCCGTGGACCAACTTGTCGCTTTCGTGAGATCCGCAAGGTTCTTGTCGTCGAACTTCACGGTGAGTTCTTTCCTCACCTCGGTCCATTGCGAACCCACATTGAACGGAACGAGTTCCTGCTTCCGCTGCTCGGCCTCGTTTTTCTTCACCGTCACGGATCCCCGGTCCCCGCGCTCGATCTTCTCTTCGCTCAACTTTTTGTAGCCGTGATAATAAATCCCCGCGGCGGCAGCGTTGACTTTGTTGCCCTTGACCTTCATCGAGAAGATATAGCTCGTTCCGGTCTTGAGGGGACTGCGTCCGGATTGAACCGCGCTGAAAAAATTCGAGGAACCGTCACGCCTCACACGGGTAATCCAATCCCACGCATAGTCGCTCCACGTTTTGCCAAAAGCCGGGCTGTAACGCGTGGGCACCGGCATGATCGTGTTCGGGCTGGGGATATACCCGGCTTTGAGACAGGCGACGCCCTCGGCAGGCCTGGCTTCGGGATCATCCGCCTCCTTGGCCACCGAGAAAAAGCCGTGGAAGTTGCCCCGGTCCAGTCCGAAATCACATTCCCGGCCGGACGGCGAGTTGAAGGCCGGTGTCACGGCGCTTCCCTTGACTTCCACGGGCGCGCCGAATTTCGGCTCGGTTTTGCTTCCCGAATTCAAGGGAATCGCAATTTTTCCATTGCTCTTTCCAAAAACGAGATCGAAAAGACCATCGCCGTTGTAATCGACGATGCAGGGAGTGAGTTGTTCGAGGCCCATCCCGTAGGCAAGCACGCTGCGGTTGTTTTCATCGAAGATGGGCCTCCCTCCGGAGCCTTGGTTGAGAAGCAGGTGGATGCTGTTCGCGGAGTAGGACCCCTCGCCGACAAGCAGGTCGTCCTTCCTGTCCTTGTTCCAGTCCCACACGGCGGGGGCAAACATGTTTTCCCATTTTTTCAGGGAGTCCTTCATGGTGGGGATGATCACGGAAGCGATATTCGACGGTTGGCGGTAATCCGGCTTGGCTCCCGACCCGGCATTGGGAATGAGCATGATCTCGCCGAGATAGATTTCCAATCACGAGGTCTTTTTTTCCGGAACGGCTGATGTCACAGAGATGGATCCGCTGGCCCTGGCGGGCGTTCTCATCCTTGATCCCCTGCAGGGTGGGATCGGTCAGGTCGATCCGGGAAAGAAACATACCGGCCAACTCGCCCGTGGTGAATTTCGGCTCGGTTTTCGAGCCGGCGTTGAAGTAGACCCGAAGATATCCCACAACGTCCATGGACGCGATGTCGGGCAGCCCGTCTCCGTTCAGGTCGGCGACCGAGACCGAGACAGGCATGCTGGTATCGGCAATCGTTCCGCTCGTGGTCAGCACCGGCAAGGCCCCCCGTTCTCCCGCAAGCACCCCGGAGGCATCCACCCCGCCCCATAGATTGTCGCGCCGGAATCCCGTCTCGAACCCGGGGTTCCCGACCATGTTTTTTGGAGCGGCAGGCGCGGGTGCCTGGGCGAATAATGTCGCGGTGAAAACCAGACATCCCGCTTGGGCAAGAAAGGAGAACAGGGAGATACGCATGCGAAGAACCGTAATCTTATGGGCGGTCCGGGCGATGAAATCAATCCAAACCCTCATGAAAAAAAGCGGGAAGAGCTTGTTTCGCCCAATTTCCCATGCGGACGGGACCATGGAGGGGACGAGGCGCGAAGGCGCGGTGGTGTGATGCTCCAGGAAGTGGCGGGTCACCGATGCGATCGGCCGGGTGCCGGGTCGTGCCAGAGCGGGAGGGCGCGCCCGAATTGTTACTTCGGATGCGGGGCGATGACGGAAAACTTTTTGGAATGGAATCCGAACGCGCAGGGCAGGACATCGGCCAGTTCCCCGTCGAGTTCAACGGGGACCGAGGCGGAGCTGTGGACGTTCATCGCCTTCGTTTGGAAGTATTCCACATCGGGCAGATCCGCGTGGCTGCCAAAGGCGATCGCCTGGAAATAGCGGACGACATCCCAGTGGCTTTGATTTTTGAAGACCAGGACATCGAGGAGCCCGTCGTCCAGGCGCGCATTCTTGAAGAGCTCGAATGGGCCGCCATACAAGCGTCCGTTGCCGACCAGGACAAAGCTTCCTTCCCGGCGATGGGAGTCGACGGGGTCCAGAAGAACGACCGGGGGGCGAACGGCGGCGACCTGCGCGAGAGTCAGGAGGTAGCTCACGGGGCCGAGGGACTTTTTGGATTCCGGAGTGGTGAGCCGGACCACCTCCGCGTCGAGTCCAATCCCGGCCAGTTGAACGAAAAACGAATCGTTCGCCATAGGCAGGTCGAGTTCCCGGAGGAAGCCCTCCCCGATGACCCCCCATGCGGCGGCCAGGTTGTTCTGCGGGATGCCAAGCTCGGAGGCAAAGACATTCATGGTTCCCACGGGAAGGATGCCGAAGCGCGCATCGGATCCCGCGACGCCGTTGGCCACCTCATTGACGGTGCCATCGCCGCCAGCGGCGACAATCGCTTCGAAACCCTCGTCAAGGGCCCTGCCGGCCAGCTCCCGCGCGTCTCCGGCCGCGGAGGTCATGCGCACGACGATGCGGGGCGAAAGGGCTTCGATTTTCTCCTTCATGGCGCGGGCGCGATCGCTCTTGGCCGCCGGGTTGAGGATGACAAGAACTTTCTTCACATTCAAAGCAGGTCGGTTAGCTTCCCCAAGTGCGCAAATTTGCCAAGTCTATTCTGGTTGCAGCGGGATCGTGCCTGCTGGTTTATGCCCTGGCGATCCTGGGTTTGAACATCTACCTGCAATCCGAAGGCCTCCAGAAACGCATCCGGACGGCGGCCGAATCGGCGGCGGGAGGTCCGGTCCGCATCAAGGGTACCTATTACACGCCTTGGTCGGGATTCGGCATCACGGGGGTTTCGCTGCGCGGGAATTCCGTGGCGGGGCAACCGCCCTTCCTGGCAACCACATCGGTGAATTTCCGGTTTTCCCTGCTGGCGCTTTTCCAGGGGAAGCTGGTCGTGAGCGAGGTGGTTGTCGCGGATCCCTTCCTCGTCTTTCTCGCGGCCAAACCGGAACCCGAGTCCCATACGCCGGAATCCGCCACGTCTCCTTCCCCGACTCCCCGGACGGAAATGGCGGGACACCCGCCTGCGGGCGTTGAGATCGCCGTGCCGGAACCCTCGCCAACCCCTCTGGAGGCCGCTTCACTGATCGACGTAAAACGGGTTCGTGTCACCAATGGAAAGGCGCAGCTTTTCGACTCGAAGGGAGCCCCGGTCCTCACTCTGACGGGCGTGGAGGTGTCGGGAGAGATTTTGCCGGACCGGACTATCGCGGGGACATTCCGCATCGCCGAGATGGGGGTGGGGGCTTTTGTGCATCCCGACCATGCCAGAGGAACTTTCACCTGGAAGAACGGACGGTTGGTCATTCCCGATCTTCGTGCCGATTGGGCCGGGGGGCAATTGACAGGAAGTCTGGAAATCGGCGCGGACAAGGAATTTTCCCTCGCGGCCGCCGCCGAAGGGATTTTGATCCGGAAACTTGCCGCCGATGCGGGCATCGACGGGGAGGGTTCGCGCGGAAGTCTTTTCTCCCGAGGCGACTTTCACGGAATTTCCGGGAAGCCCGAGACCTTCGCGGGCAGGGTGGACATCTCGCTTCAGGAGGCGCGATTCCAGCCTCTGGACATCATCCGGCAGATCGGGGAGCTGATGAGCATCCAGGAACTCCGGATGCTCGAACTCAAAACCGCCGAGGCTGTTTTCAGCATCCACGACCGCAAAGTGACAGCGGACACCTTGGTCCTGGAGTCGGAGAATCTCGTGATGGACGCAAAAGGTCCGATCGGGTTCGATGGAAAGATGAAACTCCAGGCCCGCCTGCACCTGAACGAGCGGCTCCGCAAAGACCTGGCGGGACTCCTTGCGAACAATTTCAAGGAGTCCGAGCGGACGGGGTATAAACAAATACCCTTTTCGATCACCGGGACCGTCAGCCGCCCGAAAACCGACCTCCTCGACAGGCTGACCGGTTTTCGCATCGGGCAGGACGTGGGCGGGTTGCTGAAAAACCTGTTCAGGGCAGCGCCGCAAAAACCCAGGGACGAGACTCCGGCGGGAAGCAAACCGGGAGGCGGCTGAAGATGCGGATCATTGCCGGAGAAGCCGGCGGCCGTCCCTTGAAGGCTCCGCCCGATGGGGTGCGTCCGACGATGGACCGCGTGAAAGCCGCGATCTTTTCGAGCTTGGGCGACCTGGTCCCGGGGGCGAGGGTCCTCGATCTTTTTGCGGGATCCGGGGGGATGGGAATCGAGGCCCTGAGCCGCGGGGCATCGAGCGCAACTTTCGTGGACTCGAACGAACGGTGCATCCGCTGTATCAGGGAAAACCTCCGCCGGGCCGGGGTGGACGGGAGCGTCCAGTCCCTGGACGCCTTCCGATTTCTGGACCTCTATGCGGGCGAGGAAATGTTCGACCTCGTCTTCGCGGATCCCCCCTATGCCAAAAACCCCGGGGATCCGGACCATGCCGCGGCGCTCGCCCAATCGGAGAAATTGGTCGCCGGGCTGAGCCCCGGAGGGATCCTCGTCCTGGAAAGACAGAGCGGGGGGAAGCCGCCCGCGAGCCTGCTTCAAGCCGGACGGACCAGGCGCTACGGGGGCAGCGAAGTCCTCTACTTTTTCAAGGCATGATGTTTTTGATCCGCGGGATTTACAATTTGGCCTTCCCGGTCGTGCTCCTGGTTTTGCTTCCGGGATTTCTGGTCCGCATGGTGAAGCGGGGAAAATACCGCCACAAATTCTGGCAGCGATTTGGAATTTATTCGCCGCGGGTTCTGGAGAAGCTCGGCGGCGGCAACCGGATCTGGATCCACGCGGTCAGCGTCGGCGAGGTGATGATTGCCATGAAACTCATCCAGGCCCTGCGCGGGGGGGATCCCACGGCGGCATTCGTGCTCTCGACCACCACCTCGACAGGATTCAAGCTGGCCGCGCGCGCGAAATCCCCCTGGCTCGAACCGCTCTACAATCCTCTCGATTTTTTCTTCACCGCCCGAAGGGCCGTGAGAACGATCCGCCCGAAAATGCTGATCCTGGTCGAGGCGGAGGTCTGGCCGAATATCGTCTGCGAGGCCCGCGCCGCCGGAGCGAAGGTCATCCTGGTCAATGCCCGCCTTTCTCCCCGGTCCGAACGCCGGTTCAGGATGGCCCGCTGGATTGCCGCGCCTGTCTTCAACCAGCTCGACGCGCTTTGCCTGCAGGAACCGGATGACATCGACCGGTGGTCGGCCCTCGGAGTCGAGAGGAAGCGCCTGGTCGTCACCGGCAGCATCAAGTTCGATGAGAGCACCGCCGAGCGCCGGACTCCGAGGGATTTTCGTCCGGTGCTCCGTGCCTTGGGTGTGGCTGACAAGGCCCCGGTCCTTCTGGCCGGGAGCACGTTTGAGGGAGAGGAGGTTCTGCTCGCGGCGGTTTTCCTTGATCTGCGGAAAAAATATCCGGACCTGTTCCTGATCCTTGTCCCCCGCCACTTCGAGCGCGCTCAGGGAGTGGTTTCACATCTGGAAAAATCCGGGCTGAATGTCGCTTTGCGCACCCGGCAGGCGCCCTCCGAGCCGCCGGACGTCCTTCTCGTGGACACCACCGGCGAGCTTCGTGACTGGTATGCCTGTGCGACAGTGGTCTTTGTGGGAAAGAGCCTGTGCGCCAAAGGCGGACAGAATCCCGCCGAACCGGTCGCCGCGGGAGTGCCGGTCGTTTTCGGACCCCACATGCAGAATTTTTCCACCTTGAGCCGCCAATTCCTCAGGCATGGCGGAGCCGTTCAGGTGACCGATGCAGAAAGCCTGCAGGCGGCGGTTGCCCGGCTTCTCGAAGACCCGGAACTCCGGGCGACCATGACGGCCAACGCGCGGAAATGTCTCGAAGTTCACCAGGGAGCAACCGCCCGGACTGTTGCCGCGATTTGCACCGCGGCGGAGTATCCGGGCGCTTGAACATTCCCTTTCCCCTTTTCGCTGGAATTTCCGGCAGCGATGGATACAACTGATACAACCCATTTTAAAAATGCCCGCAGATTACAACAAAGATCCCGATCCCTACCTCGACTTGGACGAGGATGCCTCCGGGGAACTCGGCGACAAGGTGCAGCAAGTCCGCGCGGAACTCGAAAGCCTCAAACAAAAGCAGGAGGAAATCGAGCGGGAGAAGAGCCGGCTCGAAGAACTCAAGCGACGCCAGGACGAACTCGATACCGGGCGCTCGGAAATGCTCGACAAACTCACGCGTTCGCTCGTCGTCGTCCAGCGCGAAGTCGAGGAAACGCAGAAGCGCCTCGAACAGCTCCACACGATTTACAACGCGTTCACCCAGCACCTGCGGCAGCTCGAGGCGATCAACGCCAGAAGCTGGAGCAGCGCGGATCTCCCCAGGGAACTCAGCAAGGCCATCAGCTCGGTGGAGGACGCGCGGGCGGAATATATCAAAGCGCAGGCCAAGATTTCCGTCGAACCCGCCGCCCCGGAGATGTCCGCGCCGGGCGGACTGGAAGGCGACTATGCCATGTATGAGGACCGCGGGTTCTTCTATTGGTTGAAAAGCGGCTTCGCGTTCACCCTTCCGCTTCAGGTCCTCGCGCTCATCGGCTTGCTGGTTTGGATCTTGTCCACACTTCCCGCTGCAAATTAACTCATGGCGCGTCCCTCCCCTGCCCGCTCGAACAGGCTGACCGCGGAAGAGATTCGCCTGCAGAAGGCGGCGGATGAACTCCGCCGCAAGGAACAGGAACTCGAGCGGCAACTCCGCATCCTGCCGGCTCAACTCCAAGCGAAACGAACAAAGGAAAAACAACAGGCCAAGCTTCGCGCGGAATTGGCCGCGCCGGCCATTTCCCTCAATGGGGTCCGCGGTGCCAGAAGCGCAAGATCCAACGGCAAGCGCCGCCCGCTGCCGGCCCGCGAGCTCCAAAATGCCCGGATCAAATTCCTCGTCCTCTGCCTGATCCTCGCGACTCTTGGTCTCCTCCTCTGGCGCAATCTTCCCTGACGCCATGCGTTGCCATTTTACCACCTGCCTTTGAAGACGCGGGCGCAAAAAGGCTTTTTCTGAAAATCACGCATGTTGATAATCAACGGGTTACAACGTGCAAACCACCCATTTTTTGCCTTTTTGCGCCCGCATCTTTGAAGGGGTTGCGTTCCTCTGTCGTACGGTATCAGAAGTGTTACGCGTCGCAATAAAAGCGGGAAATCGGGGGAGTCCGATTTCGAGATCATCGCGGGGAGAAAGTGATCGGGACCCGCGCGGAAAGTGGAGAAGGATCGCGCGCAGGGGCGTGGCCGCGGAAGACTTCGAGCCGTAGGCGAGAAGGCTGGAGCGGCCGCGCCCCTGCGCGCGAAGCGGCATGGTAT
>JBAYWC010000045.1:0-22029 GCA_041674265.1 Terrimicrobiaceae bacterium | reverse complement strand
CCGCCTCGCGGCGACGCAGTTACTTCAAGTTCTCACCAGCCCAACGGTGGCCGGTGGCCGGGGTCTTCCACCCCGGAGGAGTGCGCAGCTTCGCAGCGCACGAGCGCGGGCGTCCCGCCCGCGCTGGTAACGGTGGCGGGCAGGATGCCCGCGCTCCTGTTTTGCGGCAAAGTGAACAGTATTGGGGCTAGCCTGAAGGGGTCACGCGGACGGGGGGAAGCCGTTTTCGGACTGGAGGAGAGCGAGCGCCTTTTCGTAGCTTTGCCGTTCGAGGAAGTGGAGGAGGCGCGGATCGGTACCGGGGGAGAGCGCGGCGACCTGCAATTCCAGCGCCCGGTGGGCGGCTTTGATGGCTTCGAGGTGCGCGGCCGGGTCGCGGTTGCGCAGCGTGTGATCGGCGACGACATCGAGCCGGTTGCGGAGGGCCGCTCCGAGGGGCCCGAAGTTCATGCGGGGGTGCTTTCTTCCGGGACGGCATCAGAGATCACTTCCCCGGGCATGTCGTCCGACGAGGCCGGCCCCTCAAGAAAATCCGGATGGCCCGCCGCCACCGCCGGCTCGGGCGCGTTCTGCTCGCTGGCCAGTTTGGCGGATTTCCCGAATGTGTCCGCGACGGTTGTCTCGGGGTTTTCCGTGCCGGACTTTCCGCTGAACTTCACGCTGACGAGCTTGCTGACCCCGTGTTCTTCCATCGTCACGCCGTAGAGCATGTCCGCCCGGCTGATCGTGCGCTTGTTGTGGGTGATGACGACGAACTGGCTCTGCCCGACAAAGCGGTCGAGGATTTTGACGAAGCGGCTGATGTTCGATTCGTCCAGGGGGGCATCCATCTCGTCCAGCACGCAGAAGGGACTCGGCTTGACCATGTAGATCGCGAAAAGAAGCGAGACGGCGGTCATGGTGCGCTCGCCGCCGGAGAGGAGGCTGACGCTCTGGAGCTGCTTGCCGGGCGGCTTGGCGATGATCTCGATCCCCGACTCGAGCGGATCGCTGTCGTCCACGAGCATGAGATTCGCGCGCCCTCCGCCGAAGAGCTCGGTGAACATCTCCTGGAAATTCACGCGGATTTTTTCAAACGTCTCGGCGAACATCTCCTTGGTCGTGCGGTTGATTTTCGAGATGACCTCCAGCAGTTCCGCCTTCGAGTTCACGAGATCGGCGTTCTGTTTTTCCAGGAAGACATACCGTTCTTCGAGTTCGTCGAATTCCTGGATGGCATCGACATTGACCGGTCCCATGGACTCGATGCGTTCGGTCAGTTCGGCAACGATCTCCTCGATGCGTTCCCAGGGAATCCCCTCGCCTTCGTGCGGCCCGGCAGGTTGCTGCTCCGCGGGCGTCTCCTCCCCAACCGCTGGAGCGGCGGCGTCCGCTTCGCCGTTTTCCGAGCCGGGCTTGCGCTTGTTGCGGTCGCGGAAGGCCACCAGCAGCGAGTAGGTGTCCGGCTGAAAGGACTCCAGATCGATCTGATAGCGATGGGAGGCGTGATTCCGGATGTTCTCCATGCGCATCTCGGTCTGGGTGGACTTGACTTCGATGCGCCCGCGTTCCTCCTGGATCCACACGAGTTGCCGGCGGGTGCCGCGGAGGGCGGATTCGATGGCGTCGGCGTTCCCATGAATCTCCGCGCGGGCGGCGACGAGGGCCTCGAGCTCGGATTCCTCGGCCCCGAGCGATTCCTTCCACTCGGCGATGGAAACCAGAAGCGACGCATTTTCGGCGTCCAGCGACTCGATCCGCCGCTCGTAATTTGTGATGTCCACCCGGCGGGCGTCGAGGAGCTCGGACAGCTCGGCAATCCGGGCGGCCATCGGCCCGCGCTGGCGGTTCAGGTTTTCCTGTTGCTGTCGCTCGGTGGCCACGCGGACACGGATTTCGTTGAGGGAATCGGAGGCCGCGCTCTCCCGTTCGCGGGCCACTTGAATGCGCATTTCCGCCTCGCCGCGGGAGGCGCGGCAGGCATCGAGCGCGGACGAGACCTGGGCGATCGTCGACTCGAGTTCCCCGAGCTGCGCAAGGCTCGCCCGCAAAGAATCCTCGATCGAGGCGGTCTCGCGGGAGTAAGAGGACCGTTTCGCCTCGGCGTCCGCGAGCTGGCGCTCGAAATGGCGGCGCTCATTTTCCAGGGAAGCCGCCTCGACCTGTGCGGATTGGACCATCTCCCGGGCGGCCTTGAGCCGGTCGGCTGCGGCATCGAGGGCTTCCCCGGCTCGGGCTCTCTCGCCGGCAAGGTTTTCCAGCCGGACCGTGGAAGCGGCAAGCTCGAGGTCGAGTTGGGCGATATGGGCTTTTCGCTGCAAGGCGGATTGGCCGGTGTTTTCGCCCGAGCGGCCTCCCTGGACGATCCCGCTCGAAGCGACAAATTCTCCCTGCAGGGTGGCGTAGGCAAACGCGGGATGCAGCGGGCGAAGGCGGAAGGCCTCTTCCAAATTCTCCACGATCAGGACATCGGCGAGCAGGTGCCTGGCCAGATCGGCCGCATCACCCGACCCCCCAATGCACTCCGAGGCGCGGCCGAGGACGCCGAAAGGAACCTCCTGCGAATGTTCGGCAGACCGGTTGATCCAATCCGCGGGGATCACGTTCGCCCGCCCGAGTTTGTTTCTCGAGAGGGTCAGAAGCGCGGACTCGGCAACGCCGGAATCCTTGAAAACGATGGCCTGCAGGGTGGAGCCGAGCGCGGCTTCCACGGCGGGGATGAACCGGGGCTCGACCTGGATGTTCTGCGCGAGGGCCCCCTGAATGGCGGGGCTGAAGAACGAAGGGTTGTCGAGCCCGTGCAAGACGGCCTGGGTTCCCTCATCGAACCCTTCGCCCTGCTCCTGCAACTGCCTGAGGACCTCGAGGCGCGACTCGATTCCGGCGGCTTCCTTTCCCGCGACCGACAGGACCGCCTCGGCATTCTGGCGCGCCTGCTGGGCGGCATCGTGGGAAGCGGTGGCTTCAGCGACCTCGGCCTGGGAACGCTCGAGCCCGAGCCGCGCGTTCTCCGCGCGCCGCATCAGTTCATCGAGAGTGGCCGAGAGTTCCCCCGCGAGGCGGGTGGCGGTCTCGGATTCCCCCTGGAGCAACCGCAGGCGGGTCTCTCCGGATTCGCGGCGTCCCGCCGCCGCGGAAATATCTCCGCGCAGCGAACCCAGCCGGGCCTCGAGACGCGAGATTTCCCCGCCGGTTTCCTGGATCTCCCGCTCGATGGCCACCCGCTCCTCGCGCGCGCCGCGAACTTTTTCGTTCTGGTCGTTGAGCGCCTGTTCATGGTCGCGCAGGGTCTCGATCATTTGGCCCAGCAACGAGTCCGTCTGCTCGATCTGTTCCTGCTGGGTGCGGATCTTTTCCTCCGCCTGCGCGATATCGGCCCGGTGCCTGTCGATCAGGGTCGCGGCCTCGGCCGTGCGCTCGCCATTTGTCTGGATCCGGCTCTCCGCGGAAAAGATCCGGTTCCTGATCGTCTGAAGTCCTTCCCGGGCGGCCGATGTCGCCGAGTCGAGTTCCTCGAGCCGCTGGCGGAATCCCGCCAGCTCCGTTTCCTGCGCGGAGATTTCCTGCTCGTGGATCGCGCGGGCGGCTTCGCCCTGTCCCAACTGGAGTTTGAGGCTTTCGAGTTCCCCGGCGAGATCCCGGTAATTCCGGTGCGAGAGGTGGGCGTCGAACGTGCGGAGGTCCCGCATCAAAGCCTGATAACGCCGGGCTTTTCCGGCCTGGCGCTGGAGGGAGCCGATCTGGCGTTTGACTTCCTTGATGATGTCCTGCACGCGGACGAGGTTCACCTCGGTATACTCCAACTTTCGCAGCGCCTCTTTTTTCTGGGCCTTGTATTTTGTGATTCCGGCCGCTTCCTCGAAGATCGCGCGCCGGTCCTCCGGACGGCTGCTGAGGATCAGGTCGATCTTCCCCTGCTCCATGATCGAGTAGGCGCTCCGCCCCACGCCGGTGTCCATGAAGAGCTGGTGGATGTCCTTCAGGCGGCAGGCCGTTTTATTCAGGAAATATTCGCTCTTGCCGTCGCGATAAACGCGGCGCGTGATCCGGACTTCGTTCCAATCCGTGCCGAGTTCCTTCTCGCACTCCGCAAATGTCATGGACACCTCCGCCATGCCGAGCGCCGGGCGGCTGTCGGTGCCGCTGAAAATGACATCGGCCATCTCGCCGCCCCGCAGGGCTTTTGCGGACTGCTCGCCAAGCACCCAGCGAATCGAATCCAGGACATTCGACTTGCCGCAGCCGTTGGGACCGACGATCGCGGTCACCCCACGATGAAAATTCAAAATCGTCTTCGGCGCGAACGATTTGAATCCAATAATTTCCAAGGATTGCAGATACATGGGGACTTCGGTATTCTCGTTTTTTGAAATCGTAAATGCCAGCGAAAAGCTGGCAAGAGAAAATACAATATAAGGGGAGATTATTTCCTCCGAACACAATATATAGCGGTTTTTTTATGAACAGCTCCCACATCGAAGAACTCTTTTCCTTTCTGCGATTTCCAAGTGTTTCCGCACAAACGAACCACAAGAAGGATCTGCATGACTGCGCCGCCTGGCTGGTGGCAAAGCTGGGAAGGATGGGTTTGGAAGCCCGCATGGTCCACACGCCGGGGCATCCGGTGGTCATTGGAAAAAGCGCCCGTGATCCCGGGAAGCGGACGGTTCTGATCTACGGTCATTACGATGTCCAGCCTCCGGAGCCTTTGGAAGCATGGAGTTCGCCGCCGTTTGAACCGGAAATCCGGAACGGGCGGATTTTTGCGAGGGGTGCGACCGACAACAAAGGACAGATCCTGGCCCATATCCTGGGAGTCGGGGAAGCCCTTCGCGAGGGACCGCTCCCCGTCAATGTGATCTTCTTGATCGAAGGCGAAGAAGAAGTGGGCAGCGGGAGCCTGCCGGACTTTCTCGAGGCCCACCGCGAGGAACTTGCCTGCGATGTGATCGCGATCTCGGATACCGGAATGGCCGCCGACGGATATCCGACGTTGAGTTATGCGCTTCGCGGGATCGCCACGATGGAGGTCGAAGTCAGGGGTCCTTCCCATGATCTTCACTCCGGCGTTTATGGCGGAGCCGTGGCAAATCCGGCGGCTGCCGCCGCAAGACTCATCGCCAGCCTCCATGATGAACAGGGCCGCGTGGCCATTGCGGGATTTTATGATGCCGTCCGGGATCCGGGCGCATGGGAACGCGAGGCCGCGGCCGCCTCTCCCCTGCGCGATGCGGATATTGCCGCCCAGACAGGGGTTTCCGAACTCAGCGGAGAGAACGGCTACACGGCTGTCGAGCGGATCGGCGCGCGGCCGACGGCGGAGATCAACGGTATCGGCGGCGGTTACCAGGGCCAGGGAAGCAAGACCGTGATTCCCTCCCGGGCATTTTTCAAAATCTCCTTCCGCCTCGTTCCCGATCAAGACCCAGATGAGATCCTGCGCTTGGCGGAAGCGCATTTCGCCAGGCACGCCCCCCGCGGCATCCGCCTGGAGATCACGCGCGGACATGGCGGAGCGCCGTATTTCTTCGGCCCCAACAGCCCGGATGGACTGGCCGCCCGCCGGGCGCTGGAAAAAGTTTTTGGAAAAAAGCCGGCCTTGATGCGCGAGGGGGGCTCGATCCCGATCCTGACCGCATTCCAAGAAAAGCTCGGACGGGATTCCCTGCTCCTCGCCCTGGCCTCGCCGGATTGCCGGGCCCACGCTCCCGATGAAAATTTTCCCGTGGAAAATTTCCTGGCCGGCATCCGGCTCAACCGGGCGCTGCTGGAAGAGCTCTGAGGGAGCCTCTGGTCGGGAAAGCAAAAAAAGTCAAAGCCCGAAGCGGCATGTGGTTGGCACGATTGTTGCTCTCCAACTTTCGGCCTTTGCCATCTCCCCTGAGGCGGCAAAAACCGCAACAAAAAAACACCAACCACATGATGAGACCCAAATCTATAATGGCGACCCTTGCTGCCGGACTTCTTGCAGCCGTGTCGTTTTTCACCCCGAACGCAACGTTTGCACAGGACGCCGTGGCACCTGCCGCGACAGCGCCCGCCGAACCAACCATGGAACAGCGGTTGGCGGACTTGGAAGCCTATGTCAACAACGCTGCAAGAACGCCCGATGTCGCCTCGAAAATCGCCGGCCCCGGCCCGGGACATAACGCCTGGCAGATGACCAGCACGGTTCTCGTGCTTTTCATGACCCTGCCTGGATTGGCGCTTTTCTACGGCGGCCTCGTCCGCGCAAAGAACGTCCTTTCGATCCTGGCCATGTGTCTTGGCATCGCCGGCCTGGTCTCGATCCTTTGGTGGGCGGTTGGATACAGCCTGACCTTTGCCGGGAGCAATCCGTTCATTGGAAATCTCTCCCATGCGATGTTCAGCGGCATGTCACCCGGAGGCGTGGGTGCGGGGTATTACTGGATCTCCGACTATATCTGGGCCATGTTCCAGCTCACCTTTGCGATCATTACTCCGGCCTTGATTTTCGGAGCGACGGCCGAGCGCATGAAATTCAGCGCTGTGCTGATCTTTGCGGCCGTTTGGATGTTCGTGGTATATTTTCCCTTGGCCCACATGGTGTGGTCGGTCAGCGGGTTCATGTGCGGTCCGCTCAACCCGAATGCGGGAATCAAGGCGATCGATTTCGCCGGCGGCACGGTGGTTCACATGAGTTCCGGTTGGTCCGCATTGATCCTCTGTCTGATTCTTGGACCTCGCCTCGGATTTGGAAAAGAACCGATGCCTCCACATTCCATGGTTCTTTGCATGGTTGGCACAGGGATGCTCTATGTCGGCTGGTTCGGCTTTAACGCCGGTTCAGCGCTCGGCGCCGATGCGATCGCCTCGAATGCCTTCACCACAACCTTCCTTTGCGCCGCAACAGCGGGATTCGTCTGGGCAGTCGTTGAGTGGCTCATGAAAGGCAAACCCAGCGTGCTGGGGTTCTGTTCAGGCATCGTCGCAGGGTTGGTGGTCATCACCCCCGCCGCGGGGTTTGTGACTCCGACCAGCGCCATGATCATGGCCGTTGCGGCGGGAATTGTTCCGTTCTTCGCAGTTGTGTACATGAAGAAACTTTTCGGTTACGACGACGCTCTGGACACCTTTGGTGTGCATGGAGTCGGAGGAACACTTGGGGCCATTCTTGCCGGTGTCTTTGCGGATGCTTCTGCCAACCCTGTTGTGGCAGGTCTCAAAGACGGACTTGTGATGAACCAAGTCAAGGCGGCTCTGGTAACGGTTGCCTTGTCGGTCATCGCCACCACGATCATCGCTTTCCTGATCAAGTTCACAATCGGACTCCGCCCGAGTGCCGAGGCCGAAAGCCAAGGATTGGATACCAGCGATCACGGCGAAGAAGGCTACCTGCTGGATTAAAAATCCTCACCAATAATCAAAGAAATACAATCCATGAAAAAAATCGAAGCCATCATCAAGCCGTTCAAGCTGGAAGAAGTCAAAGACGCGCTGGCCGACCTCGGAATCGAGGGAATGACGGTCAGCGAGGTCAAGGGGTTCGGACGGCAGAAGGGCCACACGGAAATCTACCGCGGCAGCGAATACACGGTGGATTTCCTTCCGAAAATCAAAATCGAAGTCGTCGTCGCGGATTCCACTCTCGAGAGCGCGCTGGCGGCGATCGTGAAGGCCGCCAAGACCGGCAAGATCGGGGACGGCAAAGTCTTCGTCAGCCCGGTCGAGGAAGCGATCCGCATCCGCACCGATGAAACGGGAGAAAAAGCCGTGTAATCAATCCATCTAAAAGTGGAACCGCAAGGAGGTGGGGAACAGGAGGGCCCCCGCCTCCTTCGCATTTTCAGGCCCAATCGGTGTTGTTCACTTTGCTGCGAGCCGTCCCCAACCGCTTTTGACTTTGCAAGCGGGCAATGCACAGAGGTTGGGCACCGGCGACCATCGGATGCACGGCCCCCCCCCGCCTGCCCGACACATCATCCTTCCCCAGCTCAAACCAGCCAGCGAACGGTCCCTTTCTACTGCCGCATTCCCAGCAAGGCGCGCAGGGGGGGGCAAGAAATCCGACAGGGATCTCAGTCCTTTTTGAGGATGCTGTCCAAGATGTCCCATGCCGATATGACGCCGACCAGCAGACCGCTGGCAGGCTCCACCACGGGAAGAAAATTCCTGCCGTGAAAAAGGTAGAACATGGCGGTGACCAGCGGTTGATCCGGTCGCAATACGGGGGTGTCGGTATCCAGGTAGCGGCGCACCGACTTGTCGGAAATGACGGAAAAGCGCTCGCGCACGTCCTCCATGGTTTCCGTCAACATCCCGCCATCGATCATTCTCGCGATCCGGTCAAAGCGCGGATCATGCACCGCGACTTGGGGAAGAATCGCCGCGATAAGCAGGTTTTTTCTGAACTGCCCGATATATCGGCCGTCGTCATCGACCACCGGCATGGCCAGCACCTGGTTTTTCACCAGGGACTGCAGGCATTCGGAGAGAGTCATCCCGGACGTCAGCACGGGATAACTGGTCTCCATGACGCTGCCACAAGTATCATCGGAAAGAACGGGGTGTTTCATATTTTGGGGATTTGATAATTACGGTAACGGGGACGAAGGGGATGGGCCATCATGGGAAAGTCATTTCACTCCCAAGAGCGCGAGCAGGATGCCGCCGGAAATCGCCGTTCCAAATACACCAGCCAGATTCGGCCCCATGGCATGGTAAATGAGAAACAGCTTGGGGTTCTCCTTGTTCGCGACGATGTGCGAGACGCGGGCGGCAATGGGCACGGAGGCGATGCCGGCGGAACCGATAAGAGGGTTGATCTTGGTCTTCAGGAAAAGGTTCATCACTTTCGCAGTGATAACTCCGGAAGCGGTTCCGAAAACGAAGGCTATGAGACCCAGGCCGATGATCTCAAGCGTCTGCATGGTGAGAAAGGTTTTTGCACTCATGGTGGAACCGATCGCCACGGTCAACACGATCGTGACAACGTTGAGCAGGGTCCCGCCCGCGGTTTCCGCAAGACGGCCGACGATGAGGACTTCGCGGAACAGATTGCCGAGCATCAACATCGTCACCAAGGGCGCCACCGGAGGGAAGAACAGGTTGACGATACCGGCTATGATAACGGGAAAGAGGACCTTTTCGAGGCGGCTGACCTTGCGCAATTGAGCCATCTGGATATTCCGCTCGGCCTTGGTGGTCAGCAATTTCATCACGGGCGGCTGGATGATCGGCATCAACGCCATGTAAGAATAAGCGGCCACGGAGATGGGGGAAAGCAGGTGCGGAGCAAGCTTCATGGTGACGAAAATCGCCATCGGGCCGTCCGCTCCGCCAATGATTCCGATGGCTCCCGCCTCCGAGAGGCTGAAACCTACGAGCTTCGCAAGGATGAGCGCGACAAAGATTCCCAAATGGGCACCCGCTCCCAGAATGACGAGCTTGGGATTGGCAATCATCGGCCCAAAGTCGGTGATGGCTCCCACTCCCAGGAAAATCAGCGGCGGAACGATCAGAAGCGAAACGCCTTTGTAGGCATAATTGAACAGCCCCCCCGGAAGCGCGAGATCGGATCCAGGAATGTTCACCATAATGCAGGCAAAGCCGATCCCGATGAGCAGGAAGGGTTCGCATTTTTTCACCACAGCCAAGTAAATCATGAAGGTGCCGACGGCAATCATCACAAAATTTCCCCAATACAGGTGGGCGAGTCCGGTTTGCTTCAGGAGCGCGTCAAATAATGAAAGCAATTGATCCAACATTTTCTGTTCCAGGATGAATGTCCGGCGATCCCACTCCGCGCCGCCTCAATGCCCGCCTTTCAGGTCCTTGTCATCGATCACCCAGTATCGGTTCACAATCGGAAGAATCGCGAGAACCACTCCAATGCCAGATATGATCACGAAGCTCAGAATGAAATCGATGATGCTGATGAGGATTGCGCCTTGGACATTGTCGGGAATGGGAGTCATGGTTTCAGCGGAAAAAGGTCTCTGGAAGCAGATGCCATGCATTGTCCCGCCCAGAGACCTGCATGCACGGATACAGGAAATTTCATGGTATTCATTATAGCTGCCCGCGCAGAACATGCACAATGAGTATATTTCGATGTCTCCCGGGGAGTATATATGGCCGTGGTGAGAAAAATCTGTTTTCCATTGCTAGTGTGGTAAAACGGGCGCATGAAAATCCAACCTGCCCGCATTGCGGGATTGATCGTTGCCGCCGGCGCGAGCCGCCGCATGGGATTTGACAAAATGACCGCGCCACTTGCCGGGCGCCCGCTCGTCACATGGTCGCTGGCGGCGTTTGAAGCGTGTGAGGACATCGGGCCGTGCGCCCTCGTCTGCGCGGAGGCGCGGCTTGCCGAGTTCACCGCGCTGGCTGCCCCCTACAAAAAATTCCAATCGGTCGTCGCCGGCGGAAACGAACGCGCGGAATCTGTCCTGAACGGACTTCAGGCGCTCGGATCCCGGGGGCTCGCGCTGATCGCCGTGCATGACGCCGCGCGCCCGCTGGTGACACCGGCCATGATTTCACGGGTGGTTGCGGTGGCCGAGGAGTGGGGGGCCGCCGCCGCGGCCGAGCCGGTCGGCGATTCCCTCCACCGCGCCACCGCGGCAGGACATCTCGCCGAGACGGTTTCGCGCGAGGGTTTGTGGGCGATGCAAACCCCGCAGGTCGCGGGATTGCAGGCTCTGCGCGAAGCCCTCGAAGCCGCCAAAGCGTCGAAGCGCGTGGTGACGGATGAAATTTCCGCCCTGATCCAAGCCGGACGGCGGCCGCGGACTGTCTTTCATGGCAACCTGAATCTCAAAGTCACCTTCCCCCGCGACCTCGCCCTGGCCGAGGCGGTCCTGCTGTCACAAAAAGACACCGGAACTACCCGCGATTGATCCGCCAGAACAGAAAACCCAAACCGCAACGGACCGGTTGCCGGAGATCAATTTTCTTCCCCTTCGGCGGTCTGGCCCTCCTGGAGCTGCCGGAGAAGCTCGGAGGTATCCTCGACTTCCTCCCACACGACGCCGCTCACGTAAATCGGCGCCTTTTGTTGCGCCGCCATCGCCATGCAATCGCTCGGACGGGCATCCAGCTCGATGATTTTCTTCTGATGCAGCTCGTTCTCCGCGGACAGGATCAAGCGTCCGAAATAGGTGCCGTTCTTGAGATCGTTGATGACGACCCGCTCGACCTTCGCGCCGACTGCGGTCAACACATGCGCCAGCAGATCATGAGTCAGCGGACGTTCCTTGCCGGCCCCGCTCAGGAACATTCCGATCGCCGCCCCAACTCCCTGGTCCACATAGATGACGAAAACTTTCTCCTCATTGCCGATAAAGACGGCGCAACCCGCATTCGTTGGAATCAGTGCTCGGATATGGACCGGAACGACAGTTTTTTCCATGGAGCCACTATAGATGAATTCCCCGCCGCGGGCGAGAAAGATATGATCCGTGCGGCTCGAGGGCGGAGGCGCGCGTTGGATTTTGGCCGGTTTTTTCCAGCTAAAAATTCCCAGGACAAACTCATGACCCGGATCATGAGAAACACCGATGGCGGTGAAATGCGCTTGCATCTCCAGACGGCATCCCCCAAGACTGCGTGCGCCCTATGCGCCATTCTCCCCTGGTCGTTGTCGGTCTCTTCTTCACATGTTTGTTGAGCCATGCGACCGACCGATGGGCGGCCTTTCCGAACTGGATCGAGGAGGAATTCGGCAAGGCGGGCGACAAAGGGGTCACGCCATTCTTCAACTACTGAGGCATCTTTCAGGGGAACCCGGTCGGCGGGTTGTCCCGGGAGGTCGCCTATACGCACGAGATGCTCTTCGGCGCCACTTTCGACATGGAGAAGCTTGTCGGGTGGAAGGGGGCGACCTTCAAGATTTCCGGCTCGGAAAACACCGGGCGCAATCTCTCGACATCGATCGGCAACGTCTTCGATACCGCGGAATCCTACGTTTGCCCGACCGGGATGTTTTACGAAATGTGTTATGCCCAGACGCTTTTCAACGATGTTTTGGAATTCCGGATCGGGAGGATGGTGGCGGCGGATCAGTTCTGCGTGCTGCCGGCGTTCGGCCTGCAGGTGAGCGGCGGGATTGACGGAAATCCCACGAGCATCTTCCTCAATTCCAATTTCACGAGTTCGCCGAATGCGACTTGGGCCGCGACGATCAAGGTCAACCCGACACCGATCGTCTATGTGGAGTCGGGGATCTACCAGGCAACGAACCGCCTCGGCAAGGTCGCCTACCACGGACTGGATTTTTCCATCCGCCCCGACGACGGGATCCTGCTGTTTGCCGAAACCGGATGGAGCCCGACTTTCGGGGCCAAGGCGGCCAACACCGCGCATGACAAGGATGGCAGGAAGACCGTGGTTCCGGCGGAGGCCGGCCTGCCGGGGATTTACAAATTCGGCGGTTACTTCTCCACGTTTCCCTATGCCGGATTCCTCGGAGGCAGCCAGCAGAACACCTATGGGTTTTACCTGATGGGCCAGCAGACCGTCTGGCAGAGCGCGAAGAATTCCAACCACAACCTGGCTTTGTGGGGCGGCATCACCTATTCGCCCCGATACCAGATCGCCCAGATGCCGGTGATGGGATTCGGCGGCACCGTCTGGCAGGGGATCATTCCCACGCGCGACCAGGACCAGTTCCTCTGCACCTGGATGACCGGGGCCTTCAGCAGCGCGTATGCGGATTCCCAGGCAAACCAGGGCCTCGCGCGCCCGATGGCGAAAACCGTGTTCGATGTCAGCCACATCGTCGATCTCACCCCGAACATCTTCATCCAGCCGGACATCCAATACATCATCCGGCCGAACGGCCTGGGAACAACACCCAACGCCCTCGTCATCGGCGATGGGGAAAAATACGCGGCCAAGGTCTTCGGCGCCCACCGCACCTATACGGTGACCAACGGAACCTCGACCTCGAACCGCATCATCTGGATGGCCAGCGTCGGGCGCGGGCAGAAGATCTGGGTGGACCGGAATTGCCACAAGTCGAACGCCTCGCCGTGGAAGACGCCGCCGGCGCACCGCCGCCACCGGGCTGGTGCCGTATCCTCCGGGGATCCCGATGGTCATGCCCGGCGAAAAACCCGGAAGCAAAGACGGCCCGTTCATCGCCTACCTTCTGGCCATCCAGCAATGGGGCCGGACCTTCCCGGGCTTCGCCCACGACACGCACGGAATCGAAAGCGAAGAGGGAGTTTACAAACTTCTCGTCCTGGAATGACCTGGGGGCCGCAGGCTTGAGCGGTTTAAATAAAGATATGGCCGAAGGAATTGTTGTAGTCGCCTCGCTCTGTCCGGGGCGTTCGGGGACACGCCGACAGAGCGGCGTGGCTTTACTTAAACCGCTATATCGCAGATGCCCGCAGATTTCAAACCGGCAAACAGCAGCCTTCACCCCACCAGTTTGAACCCCGCAAATTCCCCGTTTGTTCAGCGTCCGGCTCAATCTGTGCAAATCTGCGATAATCTGCGGCCAACCCTGTGATGTTGGCGCTCGCCACCGCACCGCGATTTCTGCTTTGCTCAGCGGCTCACAATGATCGCTAACCCGGACAAATCACAGAGGGGTGGTTCAGATTGCGTAACGCTTTGGCCGCCAGAGCCGGCGGCTGACCGAGGCATATCCCACTGTGATCTGGTGAGGGAAGCCGACGGCTCTGGCGGCCACCACCGGCCTGTGGGAACAGGCGAGGGAGCCTGCTGCACGCAGTGCAGCCCGCAAGGGCGAGACGAGCGGGAGCGAGCGAGGCAAATGGTTAGCGAGATGGGGCCCCTCTGCGATTTATCCGGGCTAACCCCCGATTTCCCCTTCATAACGAGTCATCAAGTCCGATGTCGCTTTCATGAAATCACTCTACCACATTCAACTCTTGGCACCGGCTCCGCTGGCTTAGGATCAACTGGCACCGAAACGAAGTGGAGCATCGCCCATGCCCCCCGGTCAGACCTGTGCGCTTGCACATTTCGGAGAGGCGCCCCCGTTTGGGGACAGGACCCGAAAATCTGGATCGCGGAATTCCGGTGAAATCACCCGTGGATGATCAGTTGGATATTGTCCGGGAGGCTTGCGGCGACTTCCGACGCCACATTTCCACGCAGCATCTTGGTGAGGGAGCCCCGGTGGGAGGCCCCCAAAATCAGGAAATCCGCCCCCAGCGTCGCGGCTGTGTCCACGATGAGCGAGGCGGCGGAATGCGATGAGGCGAAGATCGGGACGGTTGTGATTCCGCGGGTTCTGCCGATTTGGATGGCGGTGTTCAAGATGGCGCTCGCCTCCGGATCGTCCTTCCAGTTCGTCGGCGCCAGCGGGGCTCCCTGGTAAAGAACCGCCACCTCGCGGACGTATAAAATGTAGATCGCGGCCTTTCTCAACTCCGCCTCGTCAAAGGCGAATCCTAGCACAGGCGTGAGCCCCCGGATGCAGACGAGGATTTTCTGGGCATCGGCGACCGGCTGGCGCAGGGTCTCGACCATTTCCGGGCGGACCAGCTCCGCGATTTCGCGGGTCACGGTGAGCGTTCTCACCCCGCTCAGGCGCTGCGAATAGGCCCAGAGCGAGAGACCGACAATGAGCACGCAGACCACAAAGAAGAGGGCGTCATGTTTGGTCTGCGCGAGGGTGATCTCGACGGCGACGAGGATCAAAAACGTCCCGGCCATCAGGATGCGTTCCGCCCAATGCATGGGGAGTTTGAGATTCGTGACGCAGGAACCGAGGTTGACGCAGATGGCGCCGACCACGCCGATCGCGTAGAGGCCCGCCAACGCCTCGAAATTATCCGTCACCAAAAGCACGAGAATCGGCAAGCCGACGGCAATGACAAGCGGGGCGAGAGGCACTCCATGCGAGTTCAACTTGGAAAAGCTGCGCGGCATGTCCCCCTCCCGCGACATCATGAAGAGAAGACCGATCAGCGCCGCGACGGCCGTGTTGACGGCGCTCAAGAGGAGCAGGGCGAAAACCACGCCCACCACGAAACCGAAAACACCCCCGAACCATGGGCCGAAATTCAGCGCGCCGTATTGCTCGCCCATGAACCGGAGCATGTCTTCCTTGTGGGCCAGCATCTCCGGACCCAGCCTGGCGGGGAGGGAGAGCATGGCCCAGCCGAGAAGGGCGGTTCCCACGCTGACCTCCAAAGCCACCGGAAGAATCGCCTTCGCGGAGGCCCAGCCCACTTTGGCATGGCCGATCACCGAGCCCTTGTCGGGTTTGAGCGTTCCCGTGAGGTTGGCGATCGCCTCGACCCCGCTCAGGGCGAGAATCACGCTGACGAAGTTCACCCACATGTGCCCGGCGCTTTCCGTCATGGGCACGAGATGTTCGGAGGTCAGGAAACGCGCGCTCAAAAGGATGATGGCGATGACCACCGCCACAGTCGGCAACGCGAAGGCAACGGCCAAACTTCCGCTGTGTCTCGGGCCGAAGAGGTTGAGAATGCCGATGATCACGATGGCCCCGATGGTCGCCACCATGATGTATTGCTTCGGAACGCCCAGGTAGCTCAGCGCGGCCCACCCGCTGAGCGCCGCCGTCACGGTCAAATCCGCCACAAGCAGGAGCGCCCCGACCACGGCGAGAAGCTTGCCATGCTCGCGCGCCGCGGAATACACGCCGCCTCCATCGGGAAAACAGCGGCAGACCACCAGATAGTTCAGGCCCACCAGGGCGGTCAGGGCGCAGACCGCAACGATGATCGGGAGGGACGCAAAACCGCTGGCGGCAAAGGCGAGCCCGATGACATAGGCTTTGCTCGTCCCCCAGTCCCCGTAAAGGATGGCCGAGGCGCGCTGCCAGTCAAGGTTTCGTGGGCGTTGGATGGAAATGTGGTCCACGAGGAAAAAATCAGCCGACCCTTTTGCGGAATCGTTTGGATTTCGTCAATCGCAATCGTGACTTGAGGCAACGCGCGCCCTCCCCGCTCCCCTCCCCCGGCGATTGAATAATCTCTTTGAAAATCTGCCCCGCAGGCCCCATTCTAGGGATGTCATGGACGCTCGGCTATTCGGCAGGACCGGTCATACCGTCGGGGAAATCGGTTTGGGGTGCTGGCAGCTTGGCGGCACGGACTGGAGCGGGCTCAGCGACATGCGCGCGCGCGGGATTCTCATCGCGGCGGCGGACTCCGGCATCGATTTTTTCGATGCCGCCGACGTTTATGGAAATGGCCGCAGCGAGGAAATTCTCGGCCACTTTCTCAAGGAACGCAGGGGGAATTTCCTTGTCGCCACCAAGGTCGGGAGAGCCCGCGGGATGTATCCTTCCGGCTATTCGTGGGATGCCATCCGAAGCGCCACGGAATCCTCGCTCAAGCGCCTGGGCATCCCCGCCCTCCCCCTCACCCAGCTGCACTGCGTGCCAGCGGATGTGCTCGGGAACGGGGAAATATTCGACTGGCTTCGCCGCTTGAAAGCCGAGGGAAAAATCCGCGATTTCGGCGCCAGCGTCGAGACGGTCGAAGAGGCCCTGATCTGCCTGGAACAACCCGGCCTCGCCTCCTTGCAGCTCGTCTACAACATCCTTCGCCAAAAACCGGAGCAGGAGATCTTCCCTCTTGCCATTCAGAAAGGCGTGGCCATCGTCGTCCGGCTGCCGCTCGCGGACGGACTGCTCGGCGGTCATCTCACCGGTCCGCCACCCCTGCCGTCCGGCTATACCGGGAGCCCCGACCCGGCGGGCCGGCCCGCCGATGACGAAGGCGTCACCTTTTGCGGTCTTCCTCTCGAGCGGGGCGCGCGGTTGGTCGCGAAACTGCAGTCGCTCGTGCCCCACGGCATGACCCTGCCCCAAATGGCCTTGCGCTATATCCTCGACCAAAAAGCGGTTTCCGTGGTGATTCCCGGATCCAGCAAGCCCGCTTATGCCACCTCGAATGCGCAGGCGACAAACATGCCTCCCCTCGCGCCGGCCCTGCAAGAGCAACTCCGGCTCTTTTATAAAACAGAAGTCGCCCCTTTCATCCAGGGGCCGCATTGAGGCATCAGAGGCGGCCGCGCGGATCCAATCCCCACCGCTTGCGGGCGCGGTTCAGTCCAAAATTCAGCGATTTCTCACGCAGAGCCGCGGAGCGCGCGGAGAAAAACGGCTTTCCGGTTTATCCCGCAAGAAAATCAGGATTTCTTGCGGCGGCCTGCCTTGGGATACTTTCCGGGCACCAGCATTTTCGGGAGGCTTTGCTCGATTTCCTCCCGGACAATCGACCGGATCCTTTGCTCGTCACTCTCCGGAGAATCGGCCCGGTCGATCAAAAGCTCGATGAACTGGGCAAGGCTGAGGTTGAGGGACTCCGCAAGGGCATGCGCCTTCGCTTTCCGCGCGGGGGACAAACGCAGTGTCGTGCTCTCACTTTGGAGATTGATTCTTCCCATCTCACGCCGATTCTTACGCCATACCGACAATGTCCGCAATTTCTGTTTGCGGAAAAGTCCGGCCCTGCTATACGTCATTATGACGGTCTTATGACGTATCATTCACAGTTTGGAGGAAAGTCCAAGAACAGCGATGCGTCGGCTGAATCCCCTCGCGCGCTCACCTTGCGAATCCCGCTTGTGAAAAAACGGAAAGCCTACGAGCTGGCCAAAAAGCGGCGGATCAGCTTGTCCCGCCTCGTGGAAACCCTCCTGGACGATTACCGGGATTTTCGGCGGCATTGAACCCATGCATCTCACGACCACCGCTGCCGCCTCCGGAAAAAACCGGGCAAATCTCGTCCGTGAAGATCCTCCCCCCCTTCAGCCAGGCAACGCGGATTCTCTCAGAAACTTTCTCCATGACCTGAAAACGCCATTGAACGGCGTCGTCATGAGCCTCGAGTTGTTGAAAACCGCCCGACTGACAGGAGAGCCGGCCGAATGGCTGCGGTCGGGCATCCAATCGGCGGAAATCCTTGAGAAAATGTTGATGTGTCTCGAAACCCGCGGCAAAAAAGCCGGGGCCGATCCGGGCATGGCAGGCGGGAGCCTGCTGGAGGTCCTTCAGGCGGTCGTGGCTGTTCACAGGCCGGTCGCGCAGGACAAGGGACTTAAAATCCATTTCTTTTTCTCACCGGAAGTCCGCGGACGCTTCCTTTTCAGCGAATCCCACTGGCGGAGAGTCGTGGGCAACCTCCTCACCAATGCGATCAAATTTACTTCGGCGGGAAATGTCACCCTGAATGCGGCCATCGAAAAGGCCGATCATCCGGACACCGCGGGATTTTGCCTCAAGGTTGAGGACACGGGATGCGGCATCGCGCAGGAGGATATCCCCGGCATTTACCAGCCGTTTTTCCGCGGCAGCCTCCCGGAAAGCAGGATCCAGCCCGGCGAAGGCCTCGGCTTGTCCATCGTCAAAAGTCTCCTGGACGAGATGGGCGGACGGATCAGCGTCGAGAGCCGCATCAATCAGGGGACCACTTTCCTGGTCCGCGCCGGATTGAAAAGATCGCCTTCCGGACAAGTGTGACAGTTCGGTGCCGTTGACCGGCGCCCTCGCGGGTGCTAGCAATGGCAGGGGCATGAAAGTTCATATTCGCCAGATCCCGCAAGGGGGCACCCTCCATTTGGAGGGGGAAGAGGACACCGCCCGGCTCGATTTGGAGGACGCCGGGGCGGTGGCTGTCTCCCCCTTGTCCTATTCCCTGGACGTGGGCCTGAGCGAGGGGGGGCTCTTCGCGACAGGCCGGGTCTCCGTGCGGGTCCGCATGCAGTGTGTCGTCTGCCTTGCGGATTTGGAAAAAGCCATCGCGGCAGACCCGTTTTCCCTTCAAACCGAACTGACCGGCAACGAACAGATAGACTTGACCCCGTTCGTGCGGGAGGATATTCATCTCCTCTTGCCCCCGCATCCAAGATGCGATTCGGGAGCAGAGTGCCCAGCCGGTGCCCCGCGCACCAGCCTGCATCCACCGGAAAAGGGTGCGTCGGCATGGGATGCACTAGACAAGCTGAAAAACTAATCACAAAACATTTATATGGGAGTCCCCAAACGCAAAACTTCAAAGATGCGGCTGCGCACGCGCAAAGCCGCGAACCGCTGGCGCGCGCCAAAACTTGGGAAATGCCCGCAATGTGGAGCCAGCGTGCTCCCGCACATCGCCTGCCCATCCTGCGGATACTACAATAAACGGCAGGTCCTGACGCTTGGCGCCGAATAATCCGGCGGGCCGGGTTTCTCCCGCATGAAAATTGCCCTTGATGCGATGGGCGGGGATTTTGCTCCGGGGAATCCCGTGGAAGGCGCCATAGCCGCGCTCCGCGATTTTCCCGACGTATCCGTCGTCTTTGTCGGCGACGAAAAAAAAGTCCGCGAGGAGCTGTTGCGCCACGATACCGAAGGGTTGACGGAACGGATCTCGGTTCATCATGCCTCCCAGGTCGTGGACATGAGCGACAGCGGCATCGACAGCGTCCGGAAAAAAAAAGATTCCTCGGTCAGCCGGGCCGTGGATCTCGTGAAGAACGGCACGGCGGACGCGATCGTTTCCGCCGGACATACCGGCGCGCTCGTGGCCGCCGCGACCATCAAGCTCAGGACCCTGCCGGGGATCGACCGCGCGGGCCTGGCCGTTTTGATTCCCGCGGATGAAGGAGTCTTCCTCCTGATCGATGGCGGCGCAAACATCGACCCCGACCCCGGGCATATCGTCGGGTTCGCCGTCATGGGCAGCATTTATTACCGGGAACTCCTGGGCTGCCCCGAGCCGAAGGTCGGGCTTTTCAACATCGGCACGGAAGCTTCCAAGGGAACCGAGTTTGCCAGGGAATGCCACGCGCTGCTCTCCACGGCCCCGATCAACTTTGCCGGCAATGTCGAAGGACATGGCATCTTCCGGAAGCCGGTCGAAGTCGTGGTGTGCGACGGGTTCGTCGGCAATATCGTCCTGAAAACCATCGAGGGCCTCGCCAAATCCTTTTTTGGCTGGTTCCGTGAGGAACTGAAAAAGAATCCTGTCCGGCTGCTGGGCGCCCTCCTGTGCCGGGGCGCGTTTCGTTCGATCAAAAACCGGACGAGCACGGATGAATACGGCGGCACCCCGCTTCTCGGTGTCAACGGGATCTGCATCAAAGCCCACGGCAACTCCTCGGCGCGGGCTCTCCGCAATGCGATCCGGGTGGCCCGGGCGGCGGTGGGGCAGCAAGTCAACCGGCGCATTGTCGAAGCGATCCAATCACATCATGAAAAAGTCCCCAAAGGCCAAGCCGCCCCAGCCTAACCGCACCGTTTCGATCATTGGCACCGGGAGCTATGTTCCGGAACGGATCCTGACGAACGCCGACCTCGAGGCCATCGTTGAGACTTCCGACCAATGGATCATGGATCGGACCGGGATCCGGGAACGCCGCATCGCCAAAGAAGGCGAGTTCACGAGCCACCTCGCGGCCGGGGCCGCGAAGCGGGCCATGGAAAATGCCGGGGTGACCGTGGAAGAGATCGACCTGATCCTGGTCGCCACGATCACGCCCGATACGTTTTTCCCTTCGACCGCCTGCCATGTCCAGAAGCTGATCGGTGCCAAAAATGCCGCGTGTTTCGATGTGAACGCGGCCTGCTCCGGGTTTCTCTATTCCGTGGAAATCGCGCAGCAATTCATCGCCAACCACACTTACAGCACCGCGCTTGTCATCGGTGCCGACAAGCTCAGCTCGATTGTCAACTGGCAGGACCGGAACACCTGCGTGCTCTTCGGCGACGGGGCGGGGGCCGCGGTTTTGCGGAACCGCGAGGGCTCGCATGGAGTGATCACGACGTTCATGGGCAGCGACGGAAATTACGGGGACATTCTCCATATGCCGGGGGGAGGATGCGCCATGCCGATCACCAGGGAGAATGCGGACCAAAAACTCAACACCCTCCACATGAACGGGCGCGAAACGTTCAAACAGGCTGTCACCTCGATGATGAAGGCCGCGCAGAAAGCCCTGGAGCAAAGCGGGCTCGCGACCGACGACCTCAAGTGCATCATCCCCCACCAGGCGAACATCCGCATCATCGAGGCGATGGCGTCCCGCCTCAACGTGCCGATGAGCAAATTCCACATCAATCTCGACCGCTACGGCAACACCTCCGCGGCCGCCGTGGCCATCGCCCTGGACGAAGCCAACCGCATGGGACGATTCCAGGTCGGGGATTACATTCTGCTGGTCGTCTTTGGCGGCGGACTCACCTACGCGAGTTCCGTCGTGCAATGGTGATCCGACCGATTCAACGCCCTTTTTGAAATTGTCCGCCCGAAGGTTCGAAAATGCCAGCCTTTTCCAGATAGAGCATCACGAGAAACCAAAGCAAAACCGGAATGACGAAGCTGATCCCGAGTTGTTCGACGAACGTGTATTCAAGCGCTTCGGCAAAGTCCTTCTGCCATCCGGTCAGGGTGACAAGGGCAACTTCCGTGGAACGATTGATGATCCAGAGCGCCGTGATGAGCAGGATGTAGGCGTGAATGACCAAGAGGCCGAGAGCGAGCGCCCAAAGCTTTCGTTTCCACGTCAAAGGGGTCGCCAGGATGAGGGCGACAAGAAGAGCGGTCGGAGTCCATGCCAATGCCCGTGTGTCTGATTGAAGAACTGTTGCCGGGTATCGTCCCTGCCGGTCGATTTTCCGTTCGTTTCCAATGCTGATGCTTGTGGAGAGATTGGGGCGGAGCCGGACGGTGGTTTTCTCAAATCGCAGGATCATGTCGCCGGGGAGATGCGTGAGGGTGGCATTGCACATGGCGCGGTAATAACCGGAGCAAAAATCGTTCCAGTTCGGCCACGGCGCGATCAGGAGACCGTAGGTGAGCACGAACAGCCACGCGAATTTCCAAAGGGCTTTGCTATCGAGGAGAAACTTCATCACGCTTTGCCCACCGCAACCAGATCGCCCAGAGGATGACTGCCGCGACAACAAATGCGGCGGGCCAGATTTCCAGATGGGCCGTTGCAAAAAAATGCGGCAGATATTTTCTCAAGAGATACAGGCTGACGATGCGGACAAGATTGAGCGCCAGTAGGAAGACAACGCCAATGAACGCACCCCACAGTTTTTTCCGCCAAGGCAGAGGAAAGGCCGCGACTGCGGCAATGAAGAACCAT
>JBAYWC010000044.1:0-22341 GCA_041674265.1 Terrimicrobiaceae bacterium | reverse complement strand
AGCCGAGGGAATCGTGGCTGGCGCCCACAAACTGGCGCGCATCATATATGGGATGATAAAAAACCAGAAGCCCTACAACGGAGCCGAAGCTTTCAAAACAACCCCGCAAACAGCCGCCCGCCGCCGCCGAAACCTTGAAAGACAAGCCGCAGCTCTTGGATTGCAACTCGTTGCGGCTGTGTAAAAAGAAGGCCAGTTATTCAGGAGGGGGCATCCTGAAGCAGGATGCCCCCTGAGCAGTTACATCGCATCAATGATTTGTTGGGAAGTGGGTCGGGGGAATTTTTTCGGGCGAAGGTGGCGAGGGCTTCGCCTGCCAGGAAGAGTGATCCTGTGATCAGGATGGGTGGGGCCTCTGTCATGGCGGAGTCGATGGCCGCAGGCAGGGAAGGGAATATTTTTCCGGGACACTTCGCTGTTCGCAGCAGTTCTTCCGGCGCGGCGGTCCGGGGACTCGCGACCGGCACGAAGAAAAACGAGGCGGCGATTTTTGAAAGGATGGCGAGCATTTCCCGGCAGTCCTTGTCCTTCATTGCCCCGAAGATGATCGAAGGGTTCTGTGATCCAAAATGTTCGCGCCATGTTTCCACGAGGGTCGTAGTGGCATGGGGGTTGTGCGCGCCGTCCAGGATGATTCTGTCACCGACTCTATGAAAGCGGGCCGGCCAGCGGACATCCCTCAACCCGCCGACAACCGCCGCGTTTTTCGGTGAAAAACCGGAGGCCTGGATGGCGGAGACGGCGAGGGAGGCATTCCATTTTTGATGGGCGCCTTCCAAGCCGACGTCTCCCGCGTGGGGGTGTTCGACAAAGGTGAGCGGGCTTCCGCATCCGGAGGCTTTCGCGCGAAGCACCCCGGCGGCTTCGGGGGTCTGAGGGGCGGAAACCGCGGGGATCCCCGGCTTGATGATGCCTGCTTTTTCCGCCGCGATTTCGGAAATCGAATCGCCGAGCCACTCGGCGTGGTCCATCGCGATCGGCGTGATGATGGAGACGACTGGGGTTGTCGCGTTCGTGGCGTCCAGACGACCGCCCATCCCCGTCTCGAGGATCACGGCATCACATTCCTCGCGCGCGAAATGAGCGAGTGCCAGAGCGGTGGTCAACTCGAAGAACGTGGGCGAATGCGCCCAGTCTTTGCAGAGATCCTGAAGCCGCGTGAGCAGTTCGGCGGTGGCTTCCTTGGAAATCATGTTTCCATTGACCCTTGCCCGCTCGCGGAAGTCGCAGAGGTGAGGGGAAGTATAGAGCCCGGATCTGAGGCCCTCTGCACGAAGGATGGAATCCAGCATCGCGCAGACCGAGCCTTTGCCATTGGTGCCGGCGACATGAAAAATCCGGGCGTGGCGGTCCGGGTTTCCCAGGTGATCGAGAAGCCGTCGGGTATTGTCCAGCCCGAGTTTGATGCCGAAGAACTGCGTGCTGTTGAGCCACGTCAGCGACTCGTCGAACGTCACTTCGCGGAAAAGTAACCGAGCAGTTGGCCCAGCGTTGAACGCATTTTCGAGCGGTGGACGATGAGGTCGATCAAGCCGCGCTTTTCCAAAAACTCCGCTGTCTGAAAATCCGGAGGAAGTGTCTGGTGGGTGGTTTCGCGGATCACGCGGGGTCCGGCGAATCCGATCATGCTGGCCGGTTCGGCGATGATGATGTCTCCCAGCGAGGCGTAGCTGGCCATGACCCCGGCCGTGGTGGGGTTGGTCAGAACGGCAATGTAGGCGAGATTCGCCCGGGCGTGCAGGGCAAGAGCCCCGCTGGTCTTGGCCATTTGCATGAGGCTCAGCATCCCCTCATACATGCGGGCTCCTCCGGAGGCGCAGACCAGGATGACCGGCACCTTGCGTTTTGTCGAGAGCTCGATGATCCGCGTGACTTTTTCCCCGACGACCGACCCCATCGTCGCGGCGAGGAAGTTGAAATCCATGACGCCCAGCCCGAGCGGATGCCCGTCGATGCGCGCCGTGCCGGTGAGGATGGCATCGACGAGCCCGGTCTTTTCCCTGTAGCTGGCGAGGCGGTCCGCGTAGGTTGCGACGCCCTTGAATTCGAGGGAATCCACCGACGTGAGCAGGGCGTCGATCTCCTCGAAGGAATCCGGATCCACGAGGCTGGCGACGCGTTCCCGGCAGCCCAAGGTGAAATGGTGCGCGCATTTCGGGCAGACGTGAAGATTTTCGGAGAGGGTCAGATTGTGAATGACCTCGCCGCAAGTCGGGCACTTGGTCCAGAGGCCTTCTGGCATTTCGCGCGTCTTGCCGATGCGGGGATGCAGGATGGGTTTTTTGAAAATAGCCATGATTTTTTAGCCGCGCGCGGCGGTGAGGGCGCGAACGGAACGCGCGCCGGCTTCCAGAAGAACCGCGGCGCAGGCATCGAGAGTCGATCCCGTGGTCAGGACATCATCCACCAACAGGAGGTTCATATTCATCACATTCCCATTCTTGCGCAGAATGAACGCATCCCGCAAGTTTTGCCTTCGTCCCTTGCGGTCCAGTCGCGTCTGTGTCGTGGTGTAGCGCCGCCTTGCCAGAGGGGAAAAAACCTGGATTCCGGATATCCGGGAGAGTTCCTGGCAGAGGATTTCCGCCTGGTTGAATTCTCGTTCCCTGAGCCTTCGCGGATGGAGCGGCACGGGCACGAGGGCATCCGGCGTCCACCCTTCCAGCCGCTGGTCCTCGAGACCCTCGCTCGTCCAGCCGGCAAGGATTCTTCCGAGCCAGAGTTCTTTCCCATATTTCAAGCGATGGACCATTTCCCGCACGACCCCGCGGCTGCGCACCACCGCGATGGCGCAATCGAAATGGAACGTATCCCCTCGGCAGTTCGGGCAGGTGAAGGCCGGGATATTTCCCGAATAAGGCTGGGAGCAAACCTCGCACCGCGGAGGCCGGATTTTTTCGATGCTTTCATCGCAAGCCCCGCACAGATTGGTCCCCTCGGGAACAGCGCAGGCACATCCCGCGCAATGCGAGGGGAAAAACAGCGACCGCAACGGGTCAAGAAGAGCGGCGAGGAGGGCTGTCTCCCCATGCCCACGACAGCCCGGCGAGTTGTCCCTGGCGCCAGACGGTCGGTCGGTTTCGCCGAAACAGCCGTGGGATTTCCTACTGGTATGACGGTGTTTTTTTTGGTCTGACATGCTTCAGATACGCAAATGCGAGAGCCATCGTGAGCAACAAAACACCCGAGGGCAGCAGCCCGGTCGGGACCGCGCCGCTCACAACGTTCGGGCCAACCCAAGGCAGCAGGGACCCCGGTGGCTTGACGCGGAATTTTGCCATCCACTGCAGCCCCTGTTGGCCGATGACCCACCCGGCATGGAGCCCGATGGGCAGAAAAAGCGAGCGGGTGCGAAGGGTTGACACGGCGAGGAGAACCCCCGCCAGCAGAAGAGAAAACATTCCCCACCCGAGCAGGGGCCAGGATGGCGCGCTCGAGAAGACCCGGGGAAGTTGCGCGAATCCGCTCAGCCACCCCACGTCCGGGTCGGAAGCGGATTTCGCGACCCGCATGAAATGGACGATGGCAAAAACAGCCGAGGAGGCGAGCGCCGCCGCTGCCGGTTTCATCGAACGGAGGCACAGACCCAGGAGAACCCCGCGAAAAAGGAATTCCTCAAGAATGGCCACGACGCCCGCTGCCGCCAAAATCCGGAGGCATCCCGCGATCGAGAGCCCTTTTTTCAGGCCGTAGACATCGAAGGCCAGGTATCCCGTTCCCAAAACGAGAACCGGGATGAGTGCGATGGCCAGTCCGGCGAGAAGATCGCGCCGCCAGAGCGGATTGCGTTCGAGCCCGAGCGCCCCGAGGCGGCGGATTCCGATCCCGTGGAATGCCGGCCACAGCATGAGCAGGGCGGAAATCTGGATGCTGCGACTGAAGTAGCGGTGGAAGGGGAACCCTTGCAGAAATGGCAGAAAGCCACGCTCGGCCAATGCCGTTCCCGCCCAATACAGGGGAGGGGAAAGAAGGCACGCGAGCAGAATGACCCCAGAAAAATAAGCCAGGAGACGAAGAAGGACGGGGTTGGATTTCACCTAGCCGAGTGTATGCCCGCCTTTCCCCCACAAAACAAGATTCAGAAAAGGACACTTGCAAAAAATCATGTAGCAAGGAAAAGGGGTCAAAAAGAAGCCAGGCGACGGGAAACCCTGATGTGAGGGCGGGTTTGCGGGCTCCAAGGATTGTTTTGGAAGCCTGATTTCTCGATCTCCCGGGCAAGCTTTCGGCACAAGGCGCAGAGTTTTTTCACATCAAGCCCCATGTGCCGCGGCCCGAATCCGCGGATATTTGAAACGCCGAGGGCCAGCAACCTGCAGGCAGGGCCGAGCCTCTTGCCGTCCTTGGGATGGCCGGGCCGGAGGAACTGCCTGCGCAGATGGACAAACCCACCGGCGATCTGGATGAGGCCTTTGTAGAAAAGGGCATTGGAGTCCCGGCACCCGAGCCAAAGATGCTCGAGGACATCATGGGCCTCGTAGTATTCGCCCGCATTGAAGCACAGGAAAAACCCTTCATAGCATGGAGGATAATTTCCGGCAGTATCCAGCGAGCGAACGAACGCTTCCATGCGATCGTGTTTGGCCCCAACGCTCATCGGGTGGGAGGCCTGCCGCGCATACGTTGTTTTCGAACCCGGCATGAGGCCCTCGCTCCGTCCGGAGCTTCCGCTTTTAATCCCGGGAGTTGTTGGCGTCATCGGACTTTCCGATCCGCATTTCCATCTTCTTCAGGCGATCATAGAGTCTTGGGAGTTTGTTGAGCAGGGCAATGCCGATCTTGTAGTCCTTTATTCGGCGTGCCGGGAGACCGCCGAGCACTTCCTTGGGGGGGAAATTCTTTGTGATTCCGGACATGGCTGTGACGATCGTCCCGTCTCCGATCTCGATGTGGCCGTTGATGCCGACCTTGCCGGCGAGCGTCACAAAACTTCCGACCCGCGTGCTTCCGGAGATTCCGACCTGGGCACAGAGGATGGAATTTTCCCCGATGGTGACGTTGTGGGCAATCTGGACGAGGTTGTCGATTTTCGTGCCCTGGCGGATCCATGTGCGGCCGAAACGCGCGCGGTCGACGGTTGAGTTGGCTCCGATTTCCACATCGTCTTCGATCTGGACAATCCCGGTCTGCGGGATTTTTTGATGCGCGCCATTGCGGAATTCGTATCCAAACCCATCGGCCCCGACCACCACGCCCGGGTGGAGGATCACGCGGTTGGCGAGGGTGCAGCGCTCACGGATTGTGACCTGCGGATAGATCCGGCAGTCTTCGCCAATCCGGACCCCGTGGCCGATGTAGGAATGTGCCGCGATGACGGATCGCGCTCCGATTCGCGCGCCCGGTTCGACAACGACACAAGGGCCGATGAAAACCCCCTCGCCGATGGCGGCCTCGGAGGAAACCACCGCGGTGGGATGCACCCCGGGGGCGAAGGCCATCGCCGGAGGAGTGAAGAGAGGCAGCAATTTTGAAAACGCCGCGCCCGGGTCATCCACCCAAATCCGGACAGGGGGAACTTCCTCGCCGAAGCCGTGAGGAACGAGGGCCGCCGTGGCCCGGGACTTCCGAAGGGATCTGAGATACTTTGGGTTTCCGAAAAACGCCAGATCTCCGGGATTGGCATCATCGAGAGACGCCAAACCGGAGATTTTCCGCGCGGCGACTTCCGGAGCCACCCAGCCGCCCGTTTGGGCGGCCACCTCACCAAGCGTCATGCTCTTCAGGGAGCGGGAGTGGATTTCGGCGCGTTCTTGTTGAGCGTGTCGACAATTTCCTTGCTGAAATCCAGGTCGCTGCGGGAGTAGATGAGAACCGGGATCTGGCCCATGCTCATTCCGGACTTGTCGAAGACGATGTCGAAGCCGGTGGCTTTGACCTTATCGTTTACAACCTTCATGATCTCGTCGATGATGTCCTTGCGCATGCGGACAAACTGTTCCTGGAGCTGGCGTTCGCGCGTGCCACGGAATTCCGTGATTTCGCGGTCGAGATTGCGGGCATCGTTAACCTTCTCATCGCGGGCTTTCGTGGCCTTGTCCTTGGCCTCCTTGCTGAGCTCGGGTTTTTCCAGATCGGCATTGATCTTGTTGATCTCGTCCATGGCCTTCTTGAGGGTCTCCAGGCGGTCGTCGAGTTCCTTCTTGGCGGCGGCGCGGGCCTCGTTGAGCTTTGCCTCGGCATCCTTGGTTTTATAATACTGGGTGAAGATGGCGTTCATGTCCAACGTGCCGATTTTGATCTGGGCGTTGGCTGACGGGGCGACAGCGAAAAGGGCCGTGGCCAGGACAGTGATGGAGAGGATGGATTTGAGCATGTTGGTTTGTTGGTTGGGAGAGTGGTTGAGTGTGGTTTATGGAATGAATCGGTCAAGTATGGACCATCGTCGGCCCAATTTGTTCAAAATTGGTAGCCGATATTGAAATTAAATTTTCCGGGCGGGCCGTTCCAACTGTCGTAAATGACCGGGATGCCGTAGTCCACGCGGATCGGGCCGATCGGGAGATCGAGCCGCAGGCCGATGCCGATGTCCACATTGGTGTTGGTCGTGCTGAAGTCGCCGGCATCGACGTTGACGAACCCCATGTCGCTGAAGACGGCTCCCCGGACGCGGGAGACGATGGGAAAGGTGAGTTCGAATGTGAGATAAGCCAGGGAGTTGCCGCCGATCGGATTGGCATATTGGTCCACCGGGCCGACCTCGCGGAAGTTGAAGCCGCGCATGTTGTTCGCGCCGCCCAGGTAGAGGCGGTCGAAAATCGGAACCCCGTCGCCATAGCCGCCATCCACGGACTCCCTGTCGTTTCCCCACCCGTTCACGATGGCGATCTGTCCCTTGACGAGAAAGATCAGGTCGAATGGCAGCGAGAAATATTTCGTGGCTTCAAGCGATATGCCGTAGTCTTGGACATCTCCTCCCAGGGGACCACCGGCGATAAAGCCTGTCAGTTCCACCAGTTCTCCCTTGCGGGTGAGGAAAAGGCTGTCGCGCGTATCCCAGACGAGCGAACCCGTGAACGCGCTCTTGACATAGGTGCCCGCGGAATTCTCGATAACAGGCCCCGCGTTTTCGTTGCCGTTATAGTCGTCGCCAAACCCGTTGAAGAAGAAGTAATCGTTGTTGTCGGTGTTGTCGACGTCGTAGATCCGGATTTGCTCGATGCGGTATTCCACACGGGCGGAGAGCGCCCTCCAGATTTGCTTGCGGGCCTGGACGGCGACGCCGAGGTTCGACTGGTTGTAGACGGCCGAAAGGAAATTCGCGTTCCGGTAGTATCCTTCAACGCCAACGGAGAGCTTGTATCCCAGGAACCATGGCTCGGTCAGGGCCACGACGAAGTCGCTTCTCTGGAGCCCGTATTGGCCGCGGATCCGGAACCGCTGGCCGCCGCCGGTGAAGTTGGGCCAGTTGAAGAGATCGAAATTGGTTTGTTGGAGTTCCGCGAACCCGAGCAAGCTGTCAATCGTGCTGAACCCCACGCCGAAGTTGAACGACCCGGTGCGTTTTTCCTCCACGATCACGTTCAGGTCCTTGCGTCCGGGGACGATAGTGTCGGTGGGGGCGGAGTCCACCCGGGAGAAGTAGTTGAGATTTTCGAGCCGTTTTTTGCTGATATCCACGAGGGTGGTGTCGAAGACGTCGCCTGGTTTGACGGCCAACTCGCGGCGAATCACGCGGTCCTGCGTGCGGGTGTTTCCCTGGATGCTGACCAGGTTGACGTAGGATTGGACGCCTTCATCCAGGCGGTAGGTTACATCGACCGCTCCCGGTCCCGCGGGAAGGATTTCCGGCACGGCAACCATATCGACGTAACCGCGGCTTCCGTAGAAATCCCGGAGGGCCTTGAGATCCTCGCCCATGCCTTTGGGAGTGAAAAGCTGCCCGCCAAGCATTTTCATGCGCGCAAGAATTTCTTCCTGCGACGTGATATTCACCCCCTCGAGCTTGACCGTATTCAAGCGATACTGCATTCCCTCAACCACGGTGACGATCAATTCGACGCCGTTGCGCTGCAGCGGCTGCGTCTGGATGTCGGAAACCTCGACATCGGCGAACCCGCGGTTTTGGTAGAGAGTCTTGACGGCCACGCGGTCCTCTTCGACCTGCGCCGGGATGAGTCGGCCACTCTTGGTAAAGAAGGAGAGGATGTCCTCCGGCTTGGTCTTCATGGCCTTGCGGATGTCACGGGAAAGAACGGACTCGTTTCCGACAAAAGTAATGCGCTTGACGATCAGTTTCGGTCCCTCGCTGATCGAGTAAATGACCTTGGCCCGGTTTTTGCCGGGGATTTCCTGGATTTTGTATTGGACGTCGATCTCGGAGTAGTTTCTGTCCTCGTAAAGTTTGAGGATTTTTTGCCGGTCGTCCTCGATTTTGTCCTCGCTGACGACATCGCCCACTTTTGTCCCGATCTCGCGGCGGACGCGGTTCAGGGGAATCTGTCCCGCGCCCTCGATGAGGATTTCTTCAATGACGGGGCGGCCCTGCAAAAGCACCGTGACCTTGACGCCGTCGCCGAGAGGTTCCGCAAAGATGCGGACATTGGACACGCCGCCGGTGGCGTAGAGGGCGCGGATATCCTGCTCGGCGGCCCGTTCGCTGTAGGCTTGGCCGACTTTGGTGGCGAGGTTGGCGAGCACGCGCTCCTTGGAAATGCTCGGTGCCCCGACATTCTCCACAGCGATTTCCTTGACGATCGGGCCCTGGCCGGTCTGAGCATTCATCGGATGCAGGAGAACGGCAAAAACCACCGCCAACAAACCCGGCAGGTGGATTCGGAAAAACGATCGGCAAAAGGTCATGGATTGGGCGGCAAACGGAGCATTCTGCCCCGACGCGGAACAGATTGCATGCCGGAAGCGTCCGCAAAGGTCAAGAAACGATTGGGGAAGGGATTTGCCATTCCCGATCGCGGTCGACCCGCTCACGGGAAAAAAATCCGGCAAAGGCATGGCCGGGGCGTCGATGCCGCGTTCGCTGGTTGCCAAGCCGCCGCATCCGCGGCCCGCATGACCAGATGGGAATGGTTTGCAGGAGCCACGGCTTGAACAGCGGGGCCTAGCGTTTGGAAAATTGGAAGCGCTTGCGGGCGCCGGGCTGGCCGGGCTTTTTGCGTTCCTTCATGCGGGGGTCGCGGGTGAGCAGGCCTTCCTGCTTGAGGGGCGCGCGAAGCGCCTCGTCCACCTGGATCAACGCGCGGCTGAGGGCCAGGCGAAGGGCTCCGGCCTGGCCGTTGATGCCGCCGCCGGTCGTCTTGACGACGACATCGTAAGCATGCACGGCATTGGCGATTTCCAACGGACGGAGGATCTGGTTCTGCAGCGAGAGACTTGGGAAGAAATCCACAAAGTCGCGGCCGTTGACCTTGATGGCACCGGCGCCGGCCTGCATGCGGAGGCTGGCGACGGAAGTTTTACGACGGCCGGTGGCAAGGATGGGAGTGTTCATTCAGAGAAATCTCAGGCGGGTTGGGGATTCTGTGCCGTGTGCGGATGTTCCGAGCCGGCGTAGACTTTCAGTTTGGTGTAAATCGAGCGACCGAGGCGGTTGTGGGGGATCATCCCCCGGACGGCGCGTTCGACCAGGAGTTCCGGATGGCGGGCGCGGCGGGCGCGGAAGGTCTCGGAATGATGTCCGCCGACATAGCCGGAGAAACTGGTATAGACTTTCGACACGTCTTTTTTCCCGCCTACCGTCACCTTCGAGGCGTTCAGCACAACGACAAAATCGCCGGTATCGACATGCGGGGTGAAAATGGTTTTGTTTTTCCCACGGAGAAGATTGGCGGCCTTCTCGGCCACGCGCCCGAGAGGCTGCCCGGCGGCGTCAATGACCCACCAGGCGCGCTTTACGTCCTCGGATTTTGCAGAATAGGTTTTCATCGGGTAGTTGATAGGAACCGGGAAGAATGGAGGATCGGGAGGGAGATGTCAAACAAGCACGCAAGATTTTTTTGCGCGGGGGGCGCATCTCCGAAAGTTGCAAACGCACAGGTCCGGCCGGGGGCATTGTCCTCGTGCTTCTCATCCCGCCCGGCGTGTCCAGAGGCCACGACTTTGCGCCGCCTTTTTGTGTTTTTTGACTCCCCCCAGAGTGAACGGATAGGACCTCGAAAAGTTTTCCCATCCATTGGCTTTACATCAGTTACGCCTCTCGGGCGATCTTTTCATTTTTTAGGATAAAGCCTTGGTTTGAGAAATGGGGCTGTGCGGCTGGTCCTGGATTTGGCGACATGTTCCGGGGTGCCTTCGGCGACGATTTTTCCGCCTCCGGCTCCAGCCTCGGGCCCGATGTCGATGACGTGATCTGCTTCCGCGATGACATCGAGGTGGTGTTCGATGACGACGACCGTGCCGCCCTCGTCGACGAGGCGGTGGAGGACGGCGATGAGCTGGGCGACGTCGTGGGCGTGGAGCCCGATCGTCGGCTCCTCGAGGACGTAGAGCGTGGACTTGCCGCGGCGGGTCGTCCGGACTTCTTCCGCGCGGGCGGTCGGGCGGCGGGCGAGCTGGGTGACGAGCTTGATCCGCTGGGCCTCGCCTCCGCTGAGCGTCGGGCTCGGCTGTCCGAGCTGGAGGTAGCCGAGGCCGGTTTCGACGAGGAGAGAAAGCGGGCGCATGATTTTCGGATTCGCCGAGAAAAACCCCGCCGCCTGCTCGATCGTCATGTCCATGACATCCCCGATCGACTTGCCGTTGTATTCGACTTCGAGGGTGGCGGGATTGTAGCGGCGGCCGAGGCAGTCCTGGCAGGGCATGTAACTCGGAGGGAGAAAATTCATTTCCAGCTTGATCACGCCCTGTCCCAGGCAGGCTTCGCAGCGCCCGCCTTCGTTGTTGAAGGAAAACCGGCTGTTCGTGTATCCCCGCATCCGCGAGGCGGGAAGCGTCGCGAAGAGAGCCCGGATGTCATCGAGGACTTTGACGTAGGTCGCGGGGGTTGACCGCGAGGTCTTTCCAATCGGCGACTGGTCGACTTCGAGCACGCCGCCCAGCGATTCCAGGCCCCCGATGGATTGGCAGTGGTCGAAGACCGTCTTGGATTTCGAGCGGGAGAGCGCGTCGCGCACGGCCGGCACCACGACGCCGCGCAGCACCGTGCTCTTGCCGGAACCGGAGACTCCGCTGATCGCCGTGAGGCGGTTGATGGGAATCCTCGCATCGACGTTGGTGACATTGTGCAGCGTGATCCCCCGGACCGTGAGCCAGTCGTCCGCGGCGGGGCGACGGGATTCGCGCGACGGGTGCTTGACCGGCCCGCGGAGGGACTGGCCGGTGAGCGACTGCGGAGAAGCGATGATTTCTTCCAGCGTCCCGGACGCGACAATTTCTCCTCCGCGCCTTCCGGCACCGGGGCCGAGATCGAGAATCCGGTCCGCCCGTCGCATCGTTTCCTCGTCATGCTCGACGACGACGAGGGAGTTGCCTTTTTTCGTGAGGACCTCCAGCGCGTCGAGCAGGCGCGCGTTGTCGCGCGGATGCAGCCCGATCGTCGGCTCATCGAGGACGTAGAGGACGCCGCGGAGATTCGAGCCAAGTTGGGCGGCCAACCGGATCCGCTGGGCTTCGCCGCCGCTCAGTGTTTTTGCGCTGCGGTCGAGCGAGAGGTAATCGAGGCCGACGGTGGCGAGGAATTTGAGCCGTTGCCGGATTTCCGAGACGACCTCCCTGGCGATTCCGGCACGGGGGCCGGTGAAGCGGAGGCTGGCGGTCAGCTTGAGGGAATCCGCGGCGGCGGCGCGGGTGAAATCGTTGATCGAATGGCCCTCGATCAGAACGTTCGAGGCCGTCTCGTTGAGGCGGGATCCTTTGCACACCGGGCACTGGCGGGGCTCCGTGCCTTCCAGGTGTTCGTGGCGCCGTTCTTCATCCAGCTCCGCTTCGATCTGGGAATCGAACTCTTTCCCCGCGGCACCCAACCCGCTCCATACTTCCCCGAATCCCCGGCAGTGCAGGCACCAGCCGTGCGGGGAGTTGAAGGAAAACAGCCGGGGATCCAACGGCTCGAAGGCCCGGCTGCAGGACGGGCAATTCATCTCCGTGCTGAGAACCGAGGAACGGCCTTTGGCCTCGACGATGCGCGCCGTGCCCCGGCCAAGCGCGAGCGCCCGTCGGACAAGCTCATCCGTGGCCCGGAAGTTCGGCTTTGTCAGCTCGCCCACCAGGGCGTCGATCGTGTGTTCCTTGAAGCGCTCGAGTTTTTGGAATCCTTCCACCGGCACCGGCCTGCCGTCCACGATGAGGGTCGTGATCCCGTGCCTGCCCGCGGCGCGGGCGACATCGGTGTGGAAGCCTTTCCGGGCTTTGATCAAATTCGCATAAACCTTCACGGTTTCCCGCGCGGCCAGTTTCCGGACTTCCTCCGCGATGGCGGTGGGCGTCCGGCTTTCGACCGGCTCATGGCAATCCGGGCAATGCTGTGTGCCGAGCTTGGAGAAAAGGAGCCGGAGGAAATGATAGGTTTCCGTGACCGTGGCGACCGTGGATTTTCCGCCGCCGCGCGTGACGCGCTGTTCGATCGCGACGCTCGGGGGGAGTCCCTCGATCGAATCGACATCCGGCTTTTCCATCTGCTCGACGAATTGCCGGGCATACGGGGACATGCTGTCGAGAAACCGGCGCTGGCCCTCGGCAAAAAGGATATCGAACGCGAGGGTGGATTTTCCCGAGCCGCTCAGTCCCGTGACCACGACCATCCCGTTGCGCGGAATATCGACCGAAAGGTTTTTCAGGTTGTGTTCGCGGGCGCCGCGCACCGCGATGACGCCGCTGTCCTTGCGCGCGACAAACGGCTTCGAGGGGGCGTCCGCGACGCGGGCCGCGCGGCCTTCCAGGAGAGGCTCCAGGAAACGACCGGTGTGGGAATCCGCGCAGGCCGCGATCTTCTCGGGTGTCCCGGTGGCGATCACCTTCCCGCCCTCGTCCCCGCCCTCGGGTCCGAGGTCCACGACCCAGTCCGCGGATTTGACGACCTCGAGATTGTGCTCGATCACGACCACGCTGTTGCCCTCGGCGACAAGGCGGTGGAAAACCTTGAGGAGCAGGGCGACATCATCGAAGTGCAGGCCGGTCGTCGGCTCGTCGAAAATCAGGAGCGCGCCCTCCTCGTGCTTCTGCGCAAGATGATGCACCAGCTTGAGCCGCTGGGATTCGCCCCCGCTCAGCGCGTTGACCGGCTGGCCGAGACGCAGGTAATCGAGCCCGACTTCGGACAGGAGCCGCAGCGGCCGGGTGATCGAGCCGCGCGCGTCGAGGGGCTCGAAAAATTTGATCGCCTCCCCGGCGGTCATCTCCAGCACGTCGTGGATCGATTTGTCCCGGACCTTGATGGCGAGGGCCGGTGCCCGGAAACGCTTCCCCTCGCACTCCGGGCAGCGGAGGTAAAGGTCGCTCAGGAATTGCATTTCCACTTTTTCAAATCCCAATCCGCCGCACCGCTCGCAGCGTCCCTGGCCGGAATTGAACGAGAAGGACCCCGGGGAGTAGCCGCCCGCGAGCGCCTCCTTCGTCGTGCCGAACATCTCGCGGATCCCATCGTAGGCCCCGAGGTAAACCGCCGGCGTGGACCGCGGGCTCCGGGCCAGCGGCGATTGATCGACCATGACCACATCCCCGATGTCCTCGTCCCCGCGGATGGATTTCACAAAGCCAGCCGCCTCCTCCTCGCCGGGCTCATGCCCCGCGAGATGGCGGTGAAGGACGTCGCGGACCAGCGATGTCTTGCCGGAACCGGACACTCCGGTCACCGCGCAGAGGACGCCTGTGGGGAATTTCACGTCCAGCCCCCGCAGGTTGTGGTGGCGGACCCCGCGAAGCTCGATGAAATTCTTCGGTTTCCGCCGCTTTTTCGGAACAGGGATGGATTTCCGGCCGTCGAGGTAGTCGGAGGTCAGCGAGTCGATTTTTGAAAATTTCCCCGCGGGGCCGCTGTAAAGGAGCCGGCCTCCGTCCGCGCCGCGCCCGGGCCCGATGTCCACGAGATGGTCGGCCGTCCGGATGACCGCCTCCTCATGCTCGACCACGAGCAGGGTGTTCCCCTTGTCGCGAAGCCCGCAGAGGACATGGAGAAGCCGTCCGGTGTCCCGCGGATGCAGTCCGACGCTCGGCTCGTCCAGGACGAAAAGCGTGTTGACCAGCGACGCCCCCAGGCAGGTCGTGAGGTTGACGCGCTGGAGTTCCCCGCCGGAGAGCGAGCGGGTCGGGCGGTTGAGCGTCAGATACCCGAGGCCGACTTCCTTCAAATAATGAAGACGCGCCAGGACCTGCTCATGGACCAGATGCGCGCTGCTGTCCGATTCCGGAATCGCCATGGCCGAAAAGATGGCCGACAATTCCGAGACCGACTTCGAGGCGACATCGGCGATGGTGAGGCCCGCGGGCTCGATCCGGAAATTCAGTGTTTCCGGCTGGAACCTCCCCCCGTTGCAGGCCGGGCAGGGTTGATAGCTCCGGTAGCGGCTGAGAAGCACGCGGACATGCATCTTGTAGGCCTTCGATTCGAGCCATTCGAAATAGCCCTTCACGCCATACCATTGGCCGCTGTCCCAAGCCTCCTGCGCGCTGCCTTTTCCCTCGCCGTTGATCACCCAGTTCTGATCGGACTTGGGCAGTTCCTCGAAGGCGGTCCCGACATCCACATCGTTGCGCAAGGCATGGCGCATCAAGTCATCCTGGCATTCGCGGGATTGGCCGCCCTGGAACGGTTTGACGACGCCCTCGGAAATCGAGAGCGAACGGTCCGGCATGACCCGCTGGTAATCGATTCCGATGATCCGGCCGAACCCCCGGCATTCCGGACAGGCCCCCAGGGGGTTGTTGAAACTGAAGAGACCGGGGGACGGTGGGCGGATGTCCGTGTCGCAATGCGCGCAGTGCCAGCCCGCGGAAAAGGGGTGCGATTCCAGGATGTCGGGAATGACGATGGCGATCTTGTCGCTGCCCAGACGGAGCGCATTTTCCACGGCCTCTGCCAGCCGCGAACGCTGCGAGCGGGCGACTTCGATGCGATCCTGGACCACGGGCACACGCGCCGGCAGGCGGCGGAGGTCGGGCACTTCGTCGGTCCGGACGATTTTGCCGTCGATCCAGACGCGGAGGTATCCCTGCTGCTGCAAAAATTCAAAAAAGCCCCGCGGCTTCGTGCCTGCGGGGGCCGGGACGCCGAAGGTCACGAGCACGGTCGAGCCTTTGAAGCGACCCAACACCAATTCCACGATCGAACCCGCGGATTCGGGCCGGACCTCGCGCCCGCAGGAAGGGCAGAACCCCCGGGCGATCCGGGGAAAGAGCAGCTTGAGGTAATCGTTGATCTCGGTGATCGTGCCCACCGTTGAGCGGGTGGTGCGGACGTTGTTCGCCTGCTCGATGGCGATCGCTGGCGGAATCCCCTCGATGGCATCCACCAGCGGCTTGTCCATCCGGTCGAGAAATTGCCGGGTATAGGGACTGAACGTTTCGACATACCGCCGCTGGCCCTCGGCATAGACGGTATCGAAAGCCAGGCTCGACTTGCCGCACCCGCTGGGACCGGTCACGACAATGAGCTGCCCCAGGGGCAGATCGAGATCAACGCCGCGCAGATTGTTCTGGCGCGCGCCGCGAATACGGATGGATTCCACCCGCGAAGATACGAGCGGTTTCAGAGCTTAGCTTGCCTTTTTTGTGGATGCGCGGAGCTCGTCCGTGCGCAACAGCACCCGCTGGCGCATGACTTTTCCTGACTTGAACTTCACGGTCGCCCGCGCCGGAATGATCACATCTTTTTCCGGCTTGTGGGGATTGCGCCCCACGCGGGATTTTGTCAGCCGGACCTCGAACACGCCGAAGTTCCGCAACTCGACGTCGCGACCGGAGGCGAGCGCGTCGGTGATGAGATCCAACGTTTGCTGGATGACGGCGAACACCTCCTGTTGGATGATCCCTGTATCTTTGCTGATCTGCATCACGAGATCGCGTTTGGTGAGATTGGCCATGATTTGAAAGATTGTGGTCAACCAATAAGCATCTTTCACGCCGGATCGCAACCCTCTTTGGACAATCGGGAAAAAATCCCCCGGGCTGCGTGGAAGGTCAGCCCCCTCGTCTCCAACAGGTTGAGGCGGATTTCAACCCGGAAAAGCCGCAAGGAATGCGAGTGCCACCAGGAAAAGAACCTGGATTCCAATGACCGCAAGAAGGCCGGCTTCGAGGTCCGCACGGCCATCATGAGGCTTTATTTCAGTTTTCGCGGCGGCGACCGCCCCAAGAATGCGGAGCGTGAGTTTCCGAAAGTCTGCGTCACGCCCAAAGGCGCCTACGAACCCTGGATGTTGTTTCGCAAACCCATCGCGGAGAAAACGGTCGCCGAGAATCTTCGCCGGTGGAAGACCGGGGGGGTTGCGCCGTCTTGGCCCCGACAAGCCGTTGCCCGATGCGATCATGAGCGGGCGAACGCCGGATCGAGAGGAAGCGATCTCGGATCATCCCTGCCTCAAACCGCAGCACTTCATGCGCATCATCGTCCGGTCATTGTTGCCGCTGGGGGAGGGCGTTGTTCTTGATCCGTTCATGGGGTCAGGATCCACCATTGCCGCCTCGGAAGCCACCGGTTATGAGTCCATCGGAATCGAGTTGGATGAGGCGTATTATCGGCAGGCGGAGCGCTGTATTCCCCGATTGGCAGCGTCGTATCCCGACTTCACCGGGGAAACCCTCCTGATGAACGGCAGCCTGCCGACCTTGGAACCTGATGATTCCCAACAGATGGTGCTGTGCTGGCCGAGCAACCGGCGCTCTACAAGTCAAAACCACGGCGCAACGTATCCAAGGCTCATAAGTAGGCGGGGGCTTTTTGCGGCAATCTCATGCAGGGCCTTGGCGCAAAAATTCCAGCGTCCTTGACGGAAAATGGAGCAGAGGACAATTCCCTGCGCTACTGGGTGTTGCATGACATGCCAAGTGTCTCGCATGCGGCGGCAGGGATCAGCTTGGTGGATACCGGGTGGTTTTGCCCGCCAGAGGGATTCGCTCACGACGCAGAAATAATCCCGTGCGGATTGATTTGAGAAATCCGGGGAATCGCGGCATGCTCCCCTTTCATGGATATTGTCTATTTCGATCTCGAGACCCAGCGGACGGCCAACGATGTCGGCGGCTGGGATAAAAAGCACGAAATGGGGATGTCGGTCGGCGTCACGTTCAGCTCCGCCGACAACAAGTATGAAATTTTCCCGGAGAGCCGGGTGGATGATTTGATCAGGCGTCTCCAGCGGGCGGATCTGGTGGTGGGCTACAACGTCGTCCGCTTCGACTACGAGGTCCTGATGGGCTACACGGTTCTCTCGCTGCCCGAGCATCTCCGCACACTGGATCTCCTCGTGGATATCGAGAAATCCGCCGGGCACCGGATCAAGCTCGAGGATGTCGCCCAGGGAACACTCGGGGTGGGAAAGATCGCCGAGGGGCTCGATGCCATCCGCTGGTGGCGCGAGGGCCGGATGATGGAGATTGCGGAGTATTGTTGTTTCGACGTCAAAGTCACGAAGCTCGTCCACGAATACGGGGCCGCGCACAAGGAGCTTTTTTTCAGCGACCGTTTCGGGCGCAAGCAACGGCTGGAGATCGACTGGAGCGCATGATCCAGCCGCTCAAATCCCCGAAAAACAACTGGTTCCTCTACTGGGTGGACCTCGAGGAGCCGCTGCCCTCGGGCAAGGATTGGTTTCTTCCCACGATCGTCATCGTCTGCGACCAATCCGGAACGCCGGTCGCCTCGCCGGAAATCCTCGAGGAACTCGACCAGCCCCGGGTGGAAAATTACCTCTACAAGACATTCGACCAGATCGGCACGCCGGACCGGCTTTCCATCGCGGCGAGCGAGGATTGGGATGCCGAGGGATGGCAAAGTTTCTCGGCCGATTGCAAGCTCGACATCCGGTTTCAGAATTTTGACAAGCGGACGCCGGATGATCTCCGTGCCCTGACGAAGACCTTGGTGATGAGGGTTGGACGCGAGCCGCAGGGGCCGGTCCATGCCCGCGAAATGGCCCGTGGCCTTGTGAGGACAGCCTTGCGTGTCCGGTCCCGGACAAAAAAAGCCGCGCTCCTCCGGTTGGCGGTGAAGCAGGATGCCGATTGCCCGGAAGCCCGGATCGAGCTCGCCGACCTCGACTTTCAAGCCGGCAACTTCAAGGCCTGCCTGCTGGCCTACGAGGAGATCGCCGACAAGGAGTTCCCGCGGTGGCATTCGAAGCAGACCTCGTGGTGGATCGACCGGGAGACGAGGCCTTACCTGCGTTCGCTCTACGGTTGTGCCATGACCCAATGGCACCTCGGCCGCTTCGGCCCCGCCGCCCAAACGCTCGAAGATCTGCTCCGGCTCAATCCCAAGGACAACCAGGGCGCCCGGTTCCTTGTTCCCATGCTTCACCTGCTGGCCGAATCTCCCGAGCGGGCCGCAGCCTTTTTTGCCAGGTATGCCGGGCAATACCCGGGCGATTTTTCCGAACCCTCCTTTCTCTTCGGCTGGGCGCTCACCTGCTCCCTCGAAGGCCGGGAGGCGGAGGCCCGCGCAAAATACACCGAGGGAATACTGAAAAACATCTACCTCGCTCCCATGCTGCTGGAGCTCGACGAGCCGCCGCGGAGCCTCTGGCTGCCGAATGATCGCGCGGAGCCGAACTATGCCGCGGAGTTCGTCGAGTCCTACGCCGTCCTCTGGGACAAGGAACCGGGCGCGCTCCGGCTTCTCCGGGAGGCCTTCAACGAGCTGGTTCCGCGGATCGAAAAAATCGTGCTCCACCGCGAACAGATGACCGATTTCCAGGACCAACGCTACGATCCGGATTACAAGGAGGCCTGGCAGGCACTCATCCGGGAAGATGAGGCGCTAACGAAACCGTAAGGAGCCGTCATCGGCCGCTTGTTCGAAGAGTGCCCGGGCCGTGGCCATGCAATCGTTCACCGTGGCGGCAGCGGGCCTGGTCGAGGTCGCCTGTCGCGACCGCCGGATTTGCTTTCCGCCGAGCTTGAAAAGCGCGTAGTATGCCGTATCCGATACAGACATGGACTGATTTTAACCTAAAAGCCGCAGAAGGGTTAACCGCAGATTAACAAGGTTCTCACAGATGGAAGGACATACAACAGAAACGGACATTCCTGGCCATCCGCCCGTGAGGTGAAGGGGTAAATATTTCACAACATGTTTTGTATCAATCATTAATCTGTGAATATATGTTCATCTGCTGTTTTTAGTTAATATGGGGGTATAGCTCAACGGTCAGAGCAGGCGGCTCATAACTGCTTGGTTCACGGTTCGAATCCGTGTACCCCCAGATTCCCAAAGATCCCCACCAAAACGAGAGGGCGATTTTTACAAAACCTGCTGTCCTCAAAAGGCGGGGAATCCCGCCGCCCTTGATTTTTATCCCAGAACCCCGGCTGGGGCGGGGCCGGCCGATTCACGAATGATCAAACGGGTCGGGAGAATGCGGCGGACGGGCTCCAGGGGTTTCCGACCGGCGATGCGTTCGATAAGGCGCTCCGCGCAAAAGGCCGCCAGTTCCTCTGCGGGCTGGGCTATGGTGGTCAATCCACTTCGTTTCGGTATCAGTTGATTCGCGCCGTCCCCGGCGTCTCCCCCTCTGGGTCCACCTGCGGTTGCTCTCCCGAGCGGCATCCCTTTGCCGCCTGGTTGTGCTCCCTGCCCCAAACAGTCGCCTTTTCCCATTGTTACGAGGCGCGATCGCACTGGCTTTCCGCCCGTGTGCGGCGCGGGGGCCCGATGCGAGAGCCTGGGCCCCAACAGGCGGGACGCCTGTTCTGGTTGCAACTTTCGGAAATGCACCCGTCTCGCCGCCGCTGGAAATCACGGGAGCCGCCGCCGGATTCTTCAACAAATTCCAGAGGCTCCCGGCCCGCGCGCTTTTTTGAGTTGCCGCCTTGGAATCTTCCCCTGTTTCAACGAGAATGGACAAATATGTCAGCCGAGGCAAAGCCATCCATCCTCCTTGCGCGGGGATTTCCTCCGGAGCCGGCTTCACCCGACTTCGCCGGATGGTTTGAGGCGATTCCTTTGCGAGACGTGGAGGCCTGTGCCGTCGTTGCTCCACCGCCCCGGTCGCCGGTGCCTTCCGTCGGTTCTTCCGAGCGAGCCCGTCCCTCGGACCCCGGGCATGGGTCTCTGCCGGGCGCCGCCCTGTTCTCGGAGTCTGCCGGACTGGCATTCGGCACGGCGGTGCATGAAGCCCTCTCGGGGATCGAGTGGTTCCCATGCGCGGCGCTGCCAGCCTCCCTGTCTCCGGCGGCGGCGGAAATTCTCCATCATTTCCTCGCCACCCCGGAGATCGCTCCGGTTTTTGAGCGTCCCTCCCAAAAATCCGAAGTCTGGCGCGAGCGTTCGGTCGCATGCCGTCTGGAGGGCACGATCTATTCGGGGCAGATGGACCGGGTGGTGGTGACTCCCCCGGCGTCCAAGACAAGGAAAGGCCGCATTTTGCTCGTGGATTTCAAAACCGATCAGGGCGAGCCGGCGGAGATCGCTTTGCGGCACAAGGCCCAGCTCGAAATTTACGCCCGGATCCTCGCGGCTTGGTCGGGGGGGCGGCATGAGATCGTCGCGGCCGTGGCAACGGTCAGAAAGCCCGCGCTTGTCAGGATCTGTTGAGGATGCCCGTCGAGGCCCGGGGGAGGAGGAGTTCGAGGGAAAATTCCCGCGCTTTCCCGGAAAGGTTCGCCGAGAAAATGGTGAGCCCGGGATTGAACTCGGCGAGAACCTGCCTGCAGGCCCCGCAGGGGCTGATGACTTCGTCCGAATCGGCGGCGATGGCGATGCAGTGGAATTCCCTTTTCCCCGCGGCGATGGCTGCGCCGACAGCCGCCCTCTCGGCGCACATCGTGAGCCCGAAGCTGAGGTTTTCGACATTGCAGCCGGTGAAAACCGAACCGTCCCCGCAGAGGAGCGCCGCGCCAACGGCAAACCCGGAATAGGGCGCATGGGCGCGCTCCCGGACCTGTTTGGCGGCGCGAATCAACGATGAAGGGTCCATTGGATGATCGGGGTTTTCGTTTCCCGGCTTGTGCAAACCTAGCAACTGTGCTTGATTCCTGCACGATGAAAACCGGGCTCCCCGAGGCATCACCCGCGAAGGCTCTGTTGGAGGAACTGGAATTATTCCGTGGGATTTGCCACGGGACCCTCGATTCCATTGGCGCGAAGCTGGATCAGCAGATCGATGCCATCAAGTTCCGGGTCGGGGCCCTCGGGGCCGGGGAGAACGTTTCCAGCGGGAAAAATCGCGACATCCGCGACATGCTCACCCTCCTGAGGAATGCCGGCGTCAAACCGGAAAAAGGCCGCCGCAAGGATCTGAAGAAACTCGATTCCATCTCGGAAGATCTCACCATGATGGTCGAGCATTGGTGATGAAGGCCCGCTTTCATGAAGATGCTCCTTGCACTGTTTGCCACGCTCGCCGCCGTCATGGGAGCTGACGAAAAAGCCGTTTTGGGCGGCGGGTGTTTTTGGTGCGTGGAAGCGGTCTATCACGGACAGCCGGGCATCAAGTCCGTGGTCAGCGGATATGCCGGAGGAACCGTTCCCCATCCCACCTACGAGCAGGTTTGCGCGGGGGAAACCGGCCACGCGGAAGTCGTCGAGATTACCTTCGATCCGGCGTTGACCACCTATGAAAAAATTCTGGATCTTTTCTGGGATGCCCATGATCCGACGACCTTGAACCGCCAGGGGGCCGACGCGGGAACCCAATACCGCTCGATCATTGTCGCTCAAAATCCCGAACAGCGCGCCGCCGCGGAAAAATCCAAAACGTCCGCGCAGGCGGGGTTCCGCCAGCCGATTGTGACCGAGATCGTCGAGGGCAGGGAATTTTTCCCCGCCGAGGAGCACCACCAGGATTTTTACGAGCGCAATCCCAACTACCCTTACAGCCGCGCGGTCATCGCCCCCAAGCTCGAAAAACTCAAATCCGGCGCCCGCTGAGCCGCGATGCCGAACCAATGAAGATCCCGTCCCGTGGCGCCGCGGACAACCCGCCCAACCGGTTCGAGCGCCTGATGGTGGAATGGGGCGAGCCGCCCGACCGGAACCCCCGCACGCAGTTTCTCCGGGAATCCGCGCGCTCGATCATCTCGCGCAACGACAGCCCCGACATCAGCTTCAGCACCAGCCTCAACCCATACCGCGGCTGCGAGCACGGCTGCCCGTATTGCTACGCGAGGCCCTACCCTAACTTCCCCCTGATTTTTTTCTAAGTGACTGCAAATCAGTGAAACTACACGAAAATGTAGCAAGTAATATATCCACAATAATCAAAATAACTGTTGATTGTATTGTTTTATATCTGTATT
>JBAYWC010000043.1:0-23241 GCA_041674265.1 Terrimicrobiaceae bacterium | reverse complement strand
GGCTCTCCCTTCGCTCCAGGCACCATCACTTCGTAGTGTTCAAGCACCCTGCGATGACAATCAAGTGCCGCCCGCGTCTCTCAGGGGGCATCCTGCTTCAGGATGCCCCCTGAGCAGTTACGATTTATCCGGGCTAATTCAGCCTGAAAACAGCGTTTACGAAACACGATCCGCTGCAGGAACCAATATTTTCGGGCTCAGAGCGGCGGCAGGAAAAGTTCGCGATAACGTCGCTGCAACGCGGCCACATCGGTGTGCAGCGGACGCCCGTCCATTTCAGAAACCGCCCGCACGCCGACCCGGCTGTTGGTCAGAAAGCAGGCCATGCAGCGCGCGCGATCGCCCGGCCCCAGCAGAGTCTCCTCCACCGGCATCTGCCCTTTCACCCAGGCGCGGACGACCCCATCGCGCGCGCCTGCTTCCAGCGCCGGGGTTTTCCAAACGCCATCGATTTCCAAAAAAACATTCGCCATGCTCGCGCAGACCAGGGCCCCGGACGGAGCGAACAAAATGGCATCGTCCACCCCCATGGCCCGCGCCGCCGCCAGCGCCTCCACGTTCTGCCAATAGTTGCCGGTCTTCCACCCCCCAGGCCTCGGCACATACGGCGCCGGCGAAGACGCCACACGCACCGCGGAAAATTCGGCGCCCACCTCGCATGGCTCAAACAGCGCATAGACCGACCCGCGGAACAAATCTCCCGGACGCCCCGCGCCCGCGGTGACGTAAAGCCGGATCACCCCCGTGGCATGGGCGTCCCTCTCATGCACGGGCGGAATCCCGGACACGGCATCCCCGTCCCATCCCACCGCATGCAGGGCACGCTTCAGCCGGCCAAGATGAGCTTTCAAAAAAATCGCCTGCCCGCGATGGATCGCGACCGTTTCAAAAACGCTCATCCCATACCGGAATCCGCGGTCCTCGATCGGGATACTCGAGCACGGCTCCCACAATCCGGACTGGCAGCGCCACGTGGTCACAGCATTCTCCTCCGGAAACAAATCGTCCGCATCTGCCTGTGATATGGAGGGGACTGCCGGGAATCAAGCCCGGCAAGACCCTCCGCCGAATAATCCTAAAAACCGCAGATTAACAAGATTCACACGGATGGAAGGACATACAACAGAAACGGACATTCCGAGACCTTCCCTGTGAGGGGAAGGGGTAAATATTTCACAACATGTTTTGTATCAATTATTAATCTGTGAAATTCTGTTCATCTGCGGTTTTAAACTTCGGAGATTCCCAGTGGCGTGATGCCCGATTGTCCGCTATTTTCGCGGGCAGCTTGACCGTGTCGTTTTTTCATCTCGTTTTCTATTGCCTGGTCGTCGGTTCCCTGCGCGCGCTGCTCACCCTCGGCGCCCGGGTGAAGCTCGTCATTTTTCACGAGCCTCCCCGCGGGGCATTCGTCATGGCTTCGAATCACACCAGCCATTTCGATCCGCCGTTTTTGAGCGGCTGGCTTCCGCGCAAGATCGACTGGATCGCGATGTCCGAACTTTTCAGCACCGGGTGGTCGAAGACCGGCTTCCACTGGCTGGATGTCATTCCCGTGGATCGCGGCGGGGATGACCGCCATGCGCTGCGCGAGGCGCTCCGGCGGCTTTCCGTCGGGCGTGTCATCGGGGTCTTTCCCGAGGGAGGCATCCGCGATGGCGCGCGATCCATGCTGGCGGGAGCGCCGGTCCGCGACGGGGCCGTCATGCTGGCGGTGCGTGCCGGTTGCCCGATCGTTCCCGTGGTCATCCTCGGAAGCGAACGTCTCTACAACGCAAAAAATTGGGTTCCCTGGCGGCGGGCGCGGGTATTCATCGCCGTTGGCGCGCCGGTCCATGTCCCGGAACAAAAATCCCGCGGCGCCGCCCGCGAGCAGATGCGCGCCGACCTGGCCGCGGCGATCGTGCGGTTGAAGGACGATTTGGTGGCCAAGTGCGGTCTCGGCGAAAACGATCTCCCCCACTCGCCCCGGGAAAGGATGTCCGAGGCATGAGACGGCTGGTGGAAAAAACCGCCTCGTGGGGCATGGATGGAGCGATGTGCGGGATGATGAACGTCCTTCAATGGCGCCGCCGGGCGGACAGCTGCACCAGGAAGAAATTGGCGGATTACCTGGATGCGTTCTCGCCGATGAGCCGCGAGGAATTCTACCGCATCCCCCAGACCACCTGTCCCCGGCAACGCGCCGGGTGGATCGAATGGGACACGCCGCTTCCCAGCGGGTTCCCTGAAAATGACCGCGCGCGCGTCCGCTTTTATCCCGCCGCCAGAAAAGGCGCCCCCGTTCTTCTGCTGCTGCATGCCCTTATGAGCGCCAGCGACGTCGGCTACCGGCGGGTGGCGGCCACATTCAACAAGCGCGGATGGGCGGTCGCCTTTCCCCACCTTCCCTACCATTACTCGCGCACGCCGAAATCCACGCTGAACGGCGAACTGGCCATCACGGCGGACCTCGTTCGCAACGCGGAGGGACTCCGGCAGGCGGTCGTCGAACTGCGCCAGCTGATGGCCCTCTTCCGGACGCGGGGCACCCGCGAATTCGCCATGATCGGGACCAGCTACGGCGGCTGGACCGGCGCCCTGCTTTCCTTTCTGGAGCGCGATTTCCGCTTCATGGCCCTCGTCCAGCCGATCGTCAACGTGGAAAAGGCCATCTGGGAAAACCCCGGTGCCTCGTCCATGCGCCAATCGCTGAGATCGCTCGGACACGCGCGCAATCAAATCACCCGGCACGACCACCTGATCTCTCCCCTGCACGGCATCCCGCTTTGCAGCCCGGAACGCATCATCGTCACCGCCGGCCTCTACGACAAAGTCTCCCCGCTCGAGGAACTCAAGCTGCTGACCTCCCGGTGGAAAGGCTCCCGGTTGCTGCGCGTCCGCCAGGGCCACTTCGGCTACCGCGCCCTCCGCGAAACCCTGCAGGAAGTCGAGCCGTTCATGGGTTGAACCCGGATCCGGCGAGGCAGAATTTCCGGGGAGCACACGCGCCCCGCGTGTCGGGGGTGGCGCCCCGCCGACCCCTCTTTCCGACAGGGATTCCCAGCATCCCGAAAGACTACCGCCCACCGCGAAGAGGGATTGGGGTTCAGCAGCAGTGAAACCAAAATACCTCAGGGTCAGGGGTCGGCGTGCGTATTCTTGCATTTTCTGATAATATATTTTTGTGCGCGGCAGGGTGTTTCCGGCGGGGGCGCCGGAAACGGCCTGCGGGGCGCAGGCGCTCCCCGGATTCGCGCGCGGACTTGCGCGCGGGGTGAAAAACGGGTCCATTCGATGAATGCGTTCCATCGTCATCGTTCTGCTTGTCGCCGCCACGACCCTCCATGCTCAGGAGGCCGACCAGCGGAAGCGGATGATTTTTTCGGCGACAACGCCGGAGGCCCGGGCTTCCGCAACGCCATCCCTGGCGCCGGCGGCGGTCGTGGAGCCGGCGGCCAAGCATCCGGACCCCGCGCCGGCGGTCGGCGCCTTTTTTCTCGCGTTGAAGGCCGGGCAGGTGGACGCGGCCTACGAGGGGCTTGTCAGGAACACGATCATCGCCGAGCGGCAGGAGAACGTGAATGATCTCAAGCTGAGCACGAAAAAGGCGATCGACCACTACGGCCCGGTCTCCGGCTACGAGGTCGTGGATACCCTGCAGGTCGGCTCTTCGCTCATGCGCCAGACGTGCATTTCCCTGAACCAGGACCTTCCCCTGCGCTGGAGGTTCTATTTTTACCACTCCGAAGGGGCTTGGAAAATCGTGGACATGCGCGTGGATGACGGGCTGGTGGAATTGTTCGAGGAGGCCGGGCACAAAAAATAGCGCATGAACTCGCTGGCGGATTTTCTCGAATTCATCCGGTTCTCGCACACGGTCTTCGCGCTTCCCTTCGCGCTGGGAGCGATGTTCCTGGCGGCCCGGGGCCTGCCGTCGCCGGCAACGTTTGCGGGCATTTTGGCCGCGATGGTCTGCGCCCGCACGGCGGCGATGACGTTCAACCGGCTGGTGGATTGGGAGATTGACAAAAGAAACCCCCGCACGGAAGGCAGGCACCGGCTGGTCGCCAAGCGCGTTGCGACCGCCTGGTGCGTTGCGGCCTCGGCGGGGTTCGTGCTCTCGGCCCGGGCGTTGAACGATCTCTGTCTCCTGCTCTCTCCGGTTGCGCTGGGGATTATTTTTTCCTATTCGCTCACCAAGCGGTTCACGCATTTCGCGCATTTCTTTCTCGGGCTGGCGCTCTCCGCGGCTCCGGTGGGGGCGTGGATCGCGGTGACCGGAACCCTGGATTTTCCGCCGCTGGTTCTGGCCGCCGCCGTGCTTTGCTGGGTGACGGGTTTCGATCTCATCTATGCCACGCAGGATTACGAAGTGGACAAACGCGAGGGACTGCACTCGATGGTCGTCCGGCTCGGGATTCCAGGCGCCATGAGACTCGCGGTCTGGCTGCATGTCGCGGCGCTTGCCGGGCTGGTGGGGTTCGGCTTCGCGGCCGGTGCCGGCATTTCCTATTTCGTTTCGCTGGGCGTTGTGACAGCGGCGCTTTTTTACGAGCACATCGAGGCCCGCCGCGGAGACGTCGCCGCGATCAATCGCGCATTTTTCCAGGCCAATGCGATTGTCGGAGTGGCGTTCGTCGCGGGCACATTCCTTGACCACATTGTCCCCTGAATCGAAAGTCCTCCCCCGTCGCCGCTGGTTGAAACGCCTGGCGGTTTTCCTTGCCGTTGTCTTCCTTCTCCTCGGTGTCGCGCTGGTGGTCCTGACCAGAAACCTGACGAATATTGCCCGATGGGCTGTCCGGCGATCATTGCCCGCCGCCACGGCCGAAATCGGGGATGTGCGCTACGAGGCGCCTGGTCGCCTGGTCGCCAACGAATTCATTTTGCGCGACCGGCTCTGCGGCGTGGAATTCCTCCATCTCGACAGCGGCAGCCTGGTCTTTGCGTTCGACGACCTCCGGCGCAGGCAGCTCGGCGAGATCCGGTTCGTGAATCCAAAAATCCGGATCACGCCGGACCTGTTCCGGATCCTCCCATCCGGCGGCGGAGGGAGGAGCTCCTCCTGGGCGGCCCGGAGAATCGTTTGCGATTACGCGGAGATCCTCTGCGAGGGATTTGGGCCGACGAGCCCGTCGGTGAGCATGAAGTGCGCGTTTGACTGGCTTTGGCCATCGGACCCGAGGTCGCCGCTCGTCCTGACGGCCTGGGATGTCCGGGCCTCGACCCCCGGGAATCCCGATGCTTTCCTGGTTCTGGACCGTGTGGAGCTCCGTTTCACACGGCAGGGAATTCTCACGGATCATGACATTGCCGGAGTGGAAGTTGACGGGGGACGGCTTGTTCTCGGGGATGCGTTGCAACAGGTCTTCTCCGGACCGGCGGCCGCATCCCAACCGGCCAATCCCGCCGCCTCATGGATCATTCGGAAACTGGATCTGCAGGGGCTGGGTGTCCGGCTGGAGGACAAGAGGGAGACCGCGGCCAACATTTCCTTCCAAATCAACACCACGTTGACCAATCTCTCGCTCTCGCAGGCAGCCAGCGCGATCGGCGGCGAGGAACAATCTGTCGAGATCGCGGACGTGGAGATCCTTTCCCCCTACGATCCGTTCACCAAAGTCCTCACCATGCGCCGGGTTTTCCTGAGGTTCACCCTGGGCGGGCTCCTCCACAACGAACTCGCCGGCATCACCATCCTCCAGCCCTCGATCCATGTCGGGCCGGACCTCTTCTGGTATATGGAAGACGCCCAGAACCGGATCGCGGGAAAGAAGAGCGGATCGTCCGGACCGCCGTGGAAAATCGGCATGCTGAAGGTCGATGAGGGGCGCCTCGTCATCGGAAGCGGCGGGCGCGCGAAATATGGCCTTCCCTTGAATTTTTATGCCGCCGTGCAGGACATCGCGCTGGACAATCTCGCGACACTCAAACTCCGGACCGCCTTCGAGATCCCCGCCCAGACGACTGACTTTCCGAGTTATCAACTGGAGGTTTCCACAAAAGAAGGCGATCTCCAGTTTGCGTATCCTCCGGAAAAAAATGAGAACAACCTCGTCGGGAAAATCTTCTTCGACAGAATCCGCTGGCGGCAATACGAGGCGGCCGATGCGTGGCTCTCCGCGACATTCGACCGCGGCGGCATCAACGGGGACTTCGGCGGGCGCGCCTATCGCGGCTACGTCTCGGGGGGATTCAGCTTTCTTTTCGAGGACGAGGCCCCGTGGATCGGTTGGTTGTCGGGCAACAAAGTCGATCTCAAACGCCTCACCGATGTCATCGCCCCGCAAAACTTCCGGATGACCGGCCCGCTCGATTTCAAGCTCCAGATGGATGCGTTCGGACGCCGGATCCAGCGGGTCAAGGGAAAGTTCGACACCCTCAAGCCCGGACGGATGAAAATCGGCAAGCTCGATGACTTCCTGGCGAATATCCCGGACACCTGGAGCAACCTGAAAAAAAGCGGCACGCGGGTGGCCCTGGAGGCGCTTCGGGATTTCGATTACACCAAAGCCGGGGGGGATTTGTGGTTTGTGGACAATCAGGGGATCCTCGGGTTGAAGTTGCAAGGACCGCTCGGATCGCGCAGCTTCGAGGTCGTGCTTCACGCGGACGAATCCCCGGAGGGCCGATGGAAACAAAAACCATGAAAATCTTTTGCGCCACGACCGCCCTGGCCCTGCTGGCCGGATGCTCCGCGCCCACGGTGAACCTCTCGACCGCCGAGCCGATCAAGGTCGATATTTCGATGCGTCTCGATGTTTACAACCACAACAAGGAGACCGGAACCAAAGAGGCCGCCGCCAGCCCGGCCTCGGATTCCGAGGCGCGCCGCCGCAACCGCATGGCCGACATCCAGAATTTCAAAAACTCACGGCTCGTCGGGGAGGGCCGCGACGGACTGCTCTCGGTCCGCGTCGATACGCCCGGGGATGCCGGTGACTACGTGCGGAAAACCGTCGCGGCGGAAAATGAAGACCGCATGGCCCTGATGAAAGCGATCGCCGAGAAAGGGCGGAAATCTCTGCCCGCGGTGCAGGCCGAACAGGCCTCGCTGTGGCAAAAACGATCCTTCGAAGGCGAACTGATCGAAGTGTCCAGCCCCGAGGGCACGTTTGTCTGGGTTCCCAAATCAGGGCGATAGTGTGCTTTACTCTTCTTCGATCCTTGCATAGCTTGGCGCAAACGTCCATCGACGTTCACTCTCAAATACAAAATTATGGCCACTACAAAACGCAAACCGAATCCCGCGCTCCTGAAACCCGTCCAGCCCGATGAAGCGCTCTCTGCCATCGTCGGATCCAAGCCTCTTCCCCGCAGCGAAATGACGAAGAAGCTTTGGGACTACATCAAGAAACACAAGCTCCAGGACGAAAAGAAGAGGACCCTGATCAATGCCGACGCAGCGCTGAAGGTTGTCTTCGGTGGCAAGAAGCAGGTCAGCATGTTCGAGATGACCAAGCTCGTCTCGGGTCACGTCAAATAGGTTTCCTCTCCCGCGGGACACCCGCGGGCGTCCTGCGGGAGAACTTCCCCCCCCCCCCCGGCACCCCCCGTTGTTTTTCCGAAAAGGGGTTGCTCTTTACGGCTCCTGACTTCGGAAAGCAGCCAGTTGTCCCCGTTCCTGAAAGTGCCGGCAGGCGGAAAGAAGAGCTTCGTCGAGAGAAATGGACGGGGACCATCCGCTCGCCTGTCGGAAAGCGGAGGAATCGACCACCCACCGGTCGGGCCAGATTTCCTTCGCCCTGTCCTTGGTCAGGCTCGGTGTTGTCGCGCGAAGGGAGGGAAGGGCGTCGACACACGCGGCCAGCAGGCGCACGACCGGCATTGGTACCGGAAGCGTGATCCCCTTTCCTCCCACCGCCTGCGCCGCCGAGGAGATGAGCTCAAAATCGGAAACCGGCCTGTCGGACCCGATGTAGAATGGCCCGCGGCCGTCGATCTCAAACGCCGCATAGATCGCTTCGGCCACATCCTCGACGGCCAAAAAACTGAACTCCTTGCGCCGAAATCCCGGCTTGGTCCGGACCAGGCCGCGCGCCATTTTGAAAAGCGGCAGGGTGGCCGTGTCCCGCGCCCCGAGGATCATGGGCGGACGGAGGATCGTGATCGGGCGGCCCGGGAATTCCCGGGCGATGGCCCGTTCGAGTTCCAGTTTCGATTCTCCATACCATGCGACCGGCGAGTCGGGGTCCTGTTCGGATCGCGCCGCGCGGCCTTCCGGTGTGGGACCCCCGGCGGACTGGGACGAGAGGACGACGGTCCGGCATTCCGGCGGAAGGGCGCGCAGCGCGCGCAGGGTCCAGTCCACGTTCGTTGCAAAATATTCCGCTCGGCTGCGGGCGAACAGCACGCCGGCTCCGAGCACCGCATGGGAGGGGCGGAAAGCGCTCCATTCTGCGGGTTCCGCCGGAAGCGGGGCGACAGCCTCGCGGGGAACCCCATCCTCATCCATGCAGCGGAAAAGCTTCTCCCGGTTGCGGACCGGGGCCAGGATGGGCACGCGCCCGCGGCCAGCACGGAGCAGGAGGTTTCGCCCGACAAACCCGGTGGCTCCGGTGACAAACAGCGCATGCATTTTCATGGCGTCAACCGGAGGGGATCAGCCCGCGAGGCTTTTCTCGTAGATATTCCATGTGCGGCGCCGGATGGCTCCGAGCATGCGGCAGTTCTCAAGGATTTCGCTGTTGTTCTCCTCGACCCAACCGAGCTGGGCGTCGTGGTAACGGGCCTTCGCGCAAACGAATTGCTCGTGGAGCAGCCAGGCATGGAGTCCGCCCCGGTCCCGGTATCTCGGGGAGATGCCATAAACCACCTGCCGCGCAGTGCCGATCTTTCGCGTCTTCATCAGCCATGCCACATGCGGGAGCCGCAGCCAGCGGGGGGTTTTTTTGGTCAGGGCGAGGAACTCGTTGAAGTTCGGCAGGGAAATGGCAATCCCGGCGTTCTCCCCGTTCATTTCGGCGATCAGGATCATGCCCGGATCCGCGATCGCGCGCATGTCCCCGGCAGCGGAGAGAAGGTCTTCCATCGAGATGGGAACCGCCCCCCAGTTGCGTTCCAGCGCGCCATTGTACACCTCATGCACGATCTGGAGTTCTTCCTCCAGCCGGTCGAGGTGGATCGGACGCAGGATCAAACGGGTGCGCTTGGCCGTGCGCTCCACGATTTTTTTCAGCCGCGCCGGAGCTTCGAGCCGGCTCAACGGCAGGTCGAATCCATACAGCGAACGCATCCGGCGGAACCCACATCCCTCGATGAGCGGACGATAAAATTCCGGATTCCACAGCAGGCCGACGAACGGAGGCTCTTCGTTCCCCTCGACCAACAACCCGCACTCGTCGTTGACGCTCGGGTTGTAGGGGCCACGGATCGCTTCCATTCCCTTGTCCCGCAAAATTTGCGCGGCGGCCCCGAAGAGAGCCTGTGCGGTGGAGTGGTCCTCCTCGCATTCCCAAAAACCGAAGAACCCGGTTTTGTCCCGGTAGAGCGTGTTGTGCGAACGGTTGACAATCGCCGCGATGCGTCCAACCGGCTTCCCGCCACGTCGCGCGATCATCGCGAAAATTTCGCCGTGACGCCGGTGGAATGCGGAACCCGGTTTCAGGAACTTGGCGATGCTACCGGGAAAAGGAGGCGTGAAGGCCCGGTGGGAACCGTGGAGGTCCTCTGCAACTTCTTCGAATTTTTTCCAATCACGAGAATTCGTGCAGGGAGTGACATTCACGGTTTTTTCACTGTAGCTGCCCGGGGAGCTCGCAGGAATCAAAAAAAAAACTCGCCGCTCTTGCATTCCGGGCCGCCTTGTGATACCAACGGATCATGGCTCATATCGCAGGGCATGTTGTTTTGGACGCGCGACTCGGGTTTCTCCCGGGCCGACTTCTTGCGTCCGCCCTTCTCTAACCCTGCGGCAAAGCTGACCCGGCGAAGGCGGCTCCCGCCGCCAAGATCGTTTCTTTTCGCCAACCACCAGCACCATTATGTCAGACCAAATCATCATTTTCGACACCACGCTGCGCGACGGGGAACAATGCCCCGGCGCCAGCATGAACCTGAGGGAAAAAATGGAGATCGCCCGCCAGCTCGCCCGCGTGAACGTGGACGTGATCGAAGCGGGATTCCCGGTCATCAGTGACGGCGACTTCGAGGCCGTCCGGACCATCGCCACCGAGATCAAAGGCCCGGTGATCTGCGGGCTCGCGCGATGCGTGCCCAAGGACATCGAAGCCGCGGCCGCGGCCGTCAAACCCGCCGCGGAGCGCGGCCGGGTCCATGTCTTCCTGGCCACGTCCGCCATCCATCGTGAATTCAAGCTGAAAAAGGCGGTGGATGAAATCATCCGCCTGACGCGCGAGGGAGTGAAGCTGGCGAAATCGCACACCCGCGACGTCGAGTTCTCTCCGGAGGACGGCTCCCGCACCGAGCCGGAATTTCTCGCCCGCGTGGTCGAGGCCGCGATCGAGTCCGGAGCCACAACCATCAACATCCCCGACACGGTCGGCTTCGCCGTTCCCGAGCAATACGCCGCGTTGATCACCTGCCTGCGGTCGAGTGTGAAGAGCATCGACGATGCCGTCCTGAGCGTGCATTGCCACGACGACCTGGGGTTGGCGGTCGCCAATTCGCTGGCTGCCGTCAAGGCCGGCGCCCGTCAGGTCGAGGGAACATTCAACGGCATCGGCGAGCGCGCGGGAAATTGCGCCCTCGAGGAAGTGGTCATGGCGATCCGGACGCGTCCGGATTTTTTCGGGTCCCTCCACACAAAGATCCACACGCGGGAGATTTTGAAAACCTCCCGGATCGTGAGCCGGATGAGCGGCCTGCATGTCGCGCGCAGCAAGGCGATTGTCGGCGAGAACGCCTTCGCCCACAGCTCGGGCATCCACCAGGACGGCATTCTGAAAAAGCGCGAGACCTACGAGATCATGGACCCGGAAGAAGTCGGCTGGGGCGGCACCGAACTGCCGCTGACGAAGCACAGCGGGCGTCATGCCATGCTGGCCCGCCTGGATCACCTGGGCTTCAAGCTGACCGAGCAGGAGACCGGCGCGGTCTTCGAGCGGTTCAAGGAAATCGGCGACAAAAAGAAATTCGTCTACGACGACGACCTGGCCGCATTGGTCGAGGATTCGATGTCGGTGGCCAAAGAAACGTTCACGCTGGATTACATCCATGTCACGAGCGGATCGACAACGGTTCCGACGGCGACCGTCCGCCTGAAAACCGACGGGGGGCCCGCGCAGGACTCGAGCCCCGGCAACGGCGCCGTGGACGCAGCCATGCAGGCGATCGACCGGATCGTCAAGCGCATCGGCCATCTCGCGGAATATCGCGTCGAGGCAGTGACGCAGGGACGCGATTCGCTGGGTGAGGTGACGCTCAAAGTGGACTTCGGCGACGGGGAACTGATCACCGGAAAAGGTGCCAGCACCGATGTCATCGAGGCAAGCGCCCGCGCCTACGTAAATGCCGTGAACCGGAAAGAACTGGCCACCCGGCGCAGCGGGGAACTCGCGAATCCTCCGCTCTGACTCCAACAGGGGAACACCGGAAACCGGACATCTTGTGTCCGGGCACGGATTATCCCGGAGGGCCCGTCAGATGGCGTGCCGCGGCGGGAGCGGGAGCTGGCGGAAGGCGGTTGCGACCTGTTCGAGGGAATCGATCCTCACCCCGAGATCCTTGATCAGGCCATCCTTGAGCCCGTAGATCCAGCCGTGGACGGTCAGGTCCTGGCCATGAGCCCAGGCGTCCTGGACGATGTTTGTGTGGGTGATGCTCTTGACCTGTTTGATGACATTGAGCTCGCAAAGCCGGTCCACGCGTTGTTCCTCCGTGGGGAAGTTCTGTATGTCGGCCCGCTGGTGCGAATAGGTGTCCCGGATACCGTTGAGCCAGTTGTCCACGAACCCGTGGCTGGTGTGTTGCATCGCGGCGATGACCCCTCCGCAGCCGTAGTGTCCGCAAACGATGACATGGCTGACATGGAGCGTGTGGACCGCGTATTCCAAGACGGACAGGCAGTTCAGATCGGCCGGATAGACGATATTGGCAACGTTCCGATGCACGAAGAGCTCGCCCGGGAGGAGGCCGATGATCTCGTTCGCCGGGACGCGGCTGTCCGAGCACCCGATCCAGAGGTAGCGGGGCGACTGCTGGGCGGCGAGCTTCTTAAAGAACCCTTCCTCGCGCCGCTCCATTTTGCGCGACCAGATTTTGTTGTTCTCGATGAGTTGTTCGATTTCGTTCATGGCCGGTGATCACAGCTTGATGCCAACGCGCCGGTAGGCGGAGCGGATCTGGTTCATCAGCTCGTCGGTTGTCCTTCCGTTCAGGAGGATGTCGAGAGTGGACTTTTCAAATTCCGCTCGTTTCTCCGGCGAGGTCAGGACCTCCGGTATGGAGGGAGGCCGCAAGGTGGCCGGCCAGCGGTAGCTTCCGTCGGGCAGGACCTTGACGCCAGGAAGTTTTTTCAAGGCTTCAACGCCTGTTTCGTAGACCTCGATTTGCTGGCGGACCCTGTCGATGGCGCACATGTATTTCACGAACCGGGCGCCGTCCCCCTTGCCGTCCATGTGCATGAAGTAATTCACCAGGAGATAGGAGGTGAAATACATGCGTCCAGACTCCTCGGGGTTCTGGGCGAGTGCCTCCGACCATTGCTTGTCGCTGATCCCGAAAAGTTCCTCGATGGGGAACGGCTCCGGAACTCCTCCGCGGGCTTTGAGGAAAGCGATGTAATCCCGGAGCCCGCTCTTGGCCGAGGAAACCCTGAAGACGCCGAACCGGAGGGGGATGATGTTCGTGTATTCCGCCGTGCCCTCGATGACCCACTGCGGCAGGAGATCGAGCCAGGAATTCATCATCTGGTGGGTGAGTTCATGGACCAGCGTGTTGGGCCGGTAGTCCGGCGACTTGGCGAAACTTTTCCCGAGCCGCTCGATGCCGAGGCTGTCGAACGGGACGATGAACAGTTTGCGGGAAGAAAAATAAATCCCCCCGCTGTTCGGCGTCCCCCCCTCTTCTTTGTATCGCTCGCGCGAACGCACCAGCAGCGCGTGGAAACGATCACCTTCCTCGGGCTGCGGCTGGGTTCTCCACGGCAGCGCCTTCAGCAGTTCGTAGGTGGCCTCGAAATTTCTGGCCACATCGCGGAGCAGGTTCTGGGTGAGCTTTCCATCGCTCGTGAACTCGAAGTGCTGCGTGCGGTAAACGAATTTCTCGTTTTTCTCGTCCTCGCTCCCGACTTCGACCGTGACCTTTTTGCTGTCCACGCCCACCGAGTCCGGCATCACAACCGGCTGTTGGTCCTGCCATTCGCCCAAATACGCCCGGTCGGCCTCGCCCAGAGAGTCCGACGGAAGGCTTGCGCGCTGGCCGTTGGACAGCCGCAAAACCGCCGTCTTTCCATCGAATGTCCGCAGGGCGGCACGGGTCGCGATTCCCCCCGGAAACGTCCACTCACGCATGGGCTCCTCGGGCGGCAATTGCGACATGGCCGGGATCGGGGCGAAAAGGAGGAGCGCGGCCAAAACCGCTCCCAGGATTTCCGTTCGGGTTGGACGTTTTTGCATGACACTCACATTGCTATTCGAGCGGCAGGGACCTTGGCCAGATTGTTCTGGATGGGACCCCGTCCCCCCTCAAGAGTCATTCGACAACCCGACCGGTTTTCATGCGTCCCAAATCCGCGCGTAAGGAGCCGTCAAGAAATAAAGGGAAACGTGTCGACGCCACACCGATAACGCAAGGGCGAGGCTCCGTCCGAACCGTGATACATGGGCCCGCACGGTTCGCCCATCCTTGGCGTTACGCGCGGGTCAGGTTTGTCCGTTGAGCCTTGACACCGCCCCGCATGGCGCCTCTTATGCGGGACCTATGAGGTTTCCGCTCGCGCTGACCGCCCGGATTGCGGGCTACATCATCGGCAAAAAGATCCGGGGGGTTGAGAAATTTGCAACGGTCCTGCAATTGGAGCCGCTTCACACCTGCAACCTCACCTGCACCGGCTGCGGGCGTATTCGCGAATATTCGACATCGCTGAAAGATGTCATGTCTCTGGAAGACTGTCTCGGTGCCGCGGAGGAGTGCGGGGCGCCGATGATCTCGGTCTGCGGGGGAGAGCCGCTGATTTACCCGCATATCGAGGATCTCGTCGCCGGTCTGCTCGCCCAAAAACGGATCGTTTACATCTGCACGAACGGAATGTTCATGCGCAAAAAAATGCGCGAATACCTTGCGGAGGAGTTCGCCAGGAACCCGGCGCGGATCGGCCCGAAGCTGGAGGCCCTGGTCTCCGAGGAACTGATGGCCCGGGAACAGGCGGAGGCCGTCCGGAAACGACCGCCCGGAATCCGCAGCCCGATCGCGCCATCCCGCTGGATGTATTGGAACGTCCACCTCGACAGCCTCGAACGCACGCATGATCTCATTGTCGAGCGCGAGGGCGTCTTCAAGGAATGCATCGCCGCCATCCGCATGGCCAAGATCCTCGGTTACCAGGTCGCCACAAATACCACGGTTTACAAGGAGACCGACATGCGCGAGATCGAACAGATGTTCGATTACCTGTCCTGGCTCGGCGTGGACGGACACACGATCTCGCCCGGATACGACTACGATGCCGCCAAGGAGGACATGCGGAAACGCCTCAATCTCGAACCCGGGAACTTTTTCCTCACCCGCGAGATGACGAAGGAAAAGTTCAGGAACATCCGCGCCTGGGGGGAAAAATACAACCTGTTCGGAACTCCGATTTACCTGGATTTCCTCGCGGGACACCGCGATCTCACCTGCTCGGCCTGGGCGATCCCAACAAGGAACATCCGCGGGTGGAAGGGCCCCTGCTACCTGATGACCGATGCCCACCATGCCAGCTACCGCGACCTGCTGGACAACACCCCTTGGGACAATTACGGCGTCGTGAACGGCAAGGCCCGGGACACGCGTTGCGAGAATTGCATGGTCCACTGCGGCTACGAACCCAGCGCCACCCTCGGCCGCGACGCCCGACCCGGAGACACTTGGGCGAACATCGCCTTCAATTTTGGAAAAAAACCCGCCCTCCGCATCAAAGGCGCTTCCGTCAACCCCTTCAACGGAGTCTCAGCCGGCAACGGCCACAAAACCGGCCACCCGGACAAACAACCCGTCGGCCCGGGTTGATAATCTTTGCATGGCGGGCTTGTGAATATCCCGCTTGCTCCGGAGCTGGAACCTCCGGCGGGGGTCCCGGTGGAAGGCCAGAAGGGCCGAATTCTCATCGCGGCACCGGCACCGGAAACTCTATGCGATATCGTTGGGCGGAGCGGGGGCCGGTTTTTGCCTTGGCTTGCGAACGGCTTCGAGACCCCGCCGGGCATAATCGATCACGTGCCCCTGGTGGATCAACCACGAGAGATCTCCCGCGACCGCGGCTTCGCGGGCGGCCTCGTCGGCAGGGGACACTCTCAGCGAGACGAGGGCTTTCCATTGCTCGGCCCGCAGGGTGGAAGCGTGGGACTCGAGGTAATCGAGAATTTCCCCCGGCCCCTCGGCGACCGGCGTGCCCTGCCGGTCGAGATGGCGCGGACGCGCGACCGAGACATAGGTGATGTTCTCGTGCGCCTTGAAAATCTGGAGGCCTTTTGCCGACAACTCCTGCCCGACGGTGTGCGCGAGCGGGAGCGGAAACCGGCGGAGTTCCAGGACGGCATTTTGCGCGAGCTGGCGCACGGCGGTGTCCGATTGATGCACGGCCACGGGACCGGGCGCCAGAGTTTGATTGGAGACCTCGGTGATCAGGCCCGGGGCATGGTTCGCCCGGAAGTGGCTCTCGACCGCATGCAGGTCGGCGAGCTTGACAGGCTCCGCGCCTTCCGGGCTTTCCAGAGGATAAAATTCTTCACGGATGCTTTGTTCCGCTTTCCATTTTTCCAGAAACTCCGGCTCCTTGACCATGCGGACCCGGCCCTTGAAGACCTCGAAGGGAACTCCGGAAAACCGTTCGGCATGCAGGCGGCGAAGGCGGGTCTGGTAATCGTGGTAATTCGGCGGGCCCAGGACGGTGTCGCCACAAACCGCGATGAACGAATAGGAACCTTTCGGCGGCTCCACCTGGATCTGCTCGCGGCGGTAGAATTTCTCCAAATTCCGGGTCAGAACGCGGCGGACAGCTTCCGTCTCGCTGAGCCAGAGGCTCTTGTCCCCGGCCAGTTGGAACAACGGCGCGGACGGTTCCGACGTGCGCCGGAACTGCACGGAATACCGCTCGGGCTTTTCGAGGATCAAAACGGCGAGATCGAAGAGCGGATAGGCTTTCCCGCCTGATTTCAACTGCTTGGCAAGTCCCTCAATTCCCCGGGGATCGGGGATGACCATCGCGGTCCAACCATTCAAAACCGGCGCGGACGGCGCGGCAGGGTGGCGGTCATCCCTCCGCTCGTCCCGTCTTCCCGGGCCCCGGCGATCATCCCGTCTTCCGGGACCCCGGTCGGGCTTGCGACCTTTGAAACCGGAATCCGTTCCGCGCCCGCGATTCCCTCCGCGGCCCGGGGGCCGGGTATCGTCCGGACGGTCGCCAAAGCGCTCGATAAGCGGCGCATTCCGGTTGGCGGAAGTTTCGGGCTTCGCCCACGACGGGAGAAAACTTCTGGCCAAGTCGATCTCGGAAAAACCGGGGTCGGAAGGGAGGCTCATGGGAAACAGGGCAGGCTGGGGCGGCTTGGGAAAAAGCCGGGAGCGCTAATTGGCTTTTGCGGCGTGGGCCGGCGTGGGTTGTGCGGCGGGCAGCGGCCGATCCATGGCGATCAATTCCGAGACCGTCACAAATTTGAAGCCTTTGGCGATGAGGGCATCGAGCGCGGCCGGCATGGCGGCAACCGTGGTGGCATGGATGTCGTGGGAGAGGACGATCGAGCCGGGCTTGGTATTCTTGAGGATCTCGCCCGTCACTCGCGCGGAGTCCCGGTATTTCCAATCCAACGGATCCACATCCCACATCACGACTTTTAATCCATATTCCTCGTTCAGCCTCTTGGTGATGGACGCATTGGTCGCCCCGTAGGGAGGACGGACGATCACGGGGTTCTTTCCAATGGCGTTTTCAATGGCGGAATTCGTTTGCGTGATCTGCATCGCCACCCCGGATCCGCCCGATTTCGTGAACGACTGGTGATTCCAACTGTGGTTCCCGATTTCGTGGCCCTCGGCGGCAGCCCTTTGAACAACGGCGGGATTTGCGGCGACATTCTGGCCGATCACGAAGAAAGTGACCTTGATCCCCCTCTCCTTGAGAATATCCAGCAGCTTGGGCGTGAGGGTGGCATGGGGGCCGTCGTCGAACGTGAGCGCAATGTACGGGCCCTCGGCATTGCACGAGTTGTAGCTTGGCCGCTTGGGGCCTGGCACCGTCTCGGCCGCCGGGGCCTGCATGACGGGTGTGGAATCTCCCTGGGCGGGCAGCGTGGCCCCCGTTCCCCGGGTCATCTCATCCTGCGGAACGGCGATTACTTGCGGCTGCTGGGAGGGCTGCGTATGGGCGGATTGGCAGGCGGCTCCGAGAAGCGCGGTAACAACCGGGATGACTAGCCATGTGTGGGTTTTCATTCGTCAAAACTGGTCGCGGACAGCACCTATCGCACAAACCTCTCCAAAATCACACCAAGTTTTTTTACCGTTTCCTCGGGCCACAATTCCCGGGGAGTGATCATGGCCGAATCCAGGCTGTGGTGCTCCGGCCAGCCGGGCTCCGGGGGCACGAGCGGAATCGCCCGCGCCAGGATGTCTTTCGCCGTTTCCACATTCGCGTGGAGATGGGCGACCACGGCATCCGCCGTGACCGGTTCCTCGTCCGTCTTCCAGCAATCGTAGTCGGTGATCATGGCCAGCGTGGCGAGCGCGATTTCCGATTCCCTTGCGAGCTTGGCTTCCGGGAGGTTCGTCATGCCGATGACGGCAAATCCCAGTTGCCGGTTGAGCAGCGATTCCGCACGGGTGGAAAAGGCCGGCCCGTCCATGTTCACATACGTCCCCCCGTCGTGGAAACGCCGCCCGGATTCCGCGCAGGCGGCGGCCAGGATCTTTCTCAGGCCCGCGCTGATCGGCTCGGCGAACGCCGGATGCGCCACGATTCCATTTCCAAAAAACGTATGGGATTCGCGGCGGCTCATCCGGTCGAACAACTGGTCGGGCAGCACGATGTCCCTCGGACGGTATCTTTCCTGGAGGCTGCCGACCGCCGTCACGGCGATGATCCAGCGCACGCCCAGCGAACGGAGCGCCCAGATGTTGGCGCGGTGGTTGATCTCATGCGGTGCGATCCGGTGCCCCCGCCCGTGGCGCGGAAGAAAAAAAACAGACCGCCCGTGAAGCATCCCTCCAATGATGACATCCGAGGGAGGCCCGAACGGAGTCGGCACGACGATGTCGGCGACCTCGGAAAACCCGCCGATCTGGTACAGCCCGCTTCCCCCGATGATCCCAATCGCCGGGACGTTCATTTTTTCAGACGCTGTTTGTCGGGCAGCGATTGGAAATCGCTCCCTTCCCCGCCGAGGTCGGTCTTTTCCAGCAGGCCCAGAAATTCGCGGAGCGCGGGCGTGCCGGCGGAGGATTTTTTGACCAGGGTGCCCAACGGCCTCCACATTTCCGCCTCGGAAAGTTCCAGGCTGATCAACTGTCCGGCCTCGACTTCGGCCCGCACCGAGGTGCGCGGCACGATCGAAACCGCGCTTTCGATTTCCACCGCACGTTTCACCGTCTCGATGTTGTCGAACTCGAACGCCACCTTCACCCGGGCCCCGGCCTGCCTGAGCCGGCGGTCGATCTCCCGCCGGGTCGGAAGATCCGGCTCGAACGCGATGAACTTCTCGCCGCCAAGGTCGGACAGGGAAATCTTCCTTCTCGCCGCCAGCGGATGGCTGGGCGCGCAGATGACGACAAGCCGGTCGCGCCAGAAGACCGAGGCGGTGATCCCCCGCCGCGAGGCGGGGTAGGCCACCAGGCCGACGTCCGCGCGGTTTTCCTGCACGGACGCATACACCTGCGCCGACCGCCGGTAGTCCATCCGCACCTCCACAAGGGGAAATTCCCTGCGGAACCGCTTCAGGTAAGGCGGAAGCTCGTGCAGGCCGATGCTGAAGATCGTCGCGATGCGCAACTCGCCGGAAACCACTTCCTGCAGCTTCCGCATGCGCGTGCCCAGCTCTTCATAGGCCCCGATGATCTCGCGGCTCGAGGCCAGGAAAGCCTGCCCCTCCGGCGTCAGGCAAAATGCCCGCCGTCCCCGGTCGATCAACCGCACCTGGAACTGCTCCTCGACGGAACGAACCTGCTGGCTGACCGCGCTCTGCGTGATGCCATTTCGCTCGGCAGCTTTGGAAAAGCTTTCCGTATCCGCCAAATCGCAGAATACTTTGAATGATTGGATTTGCATTCGACTCCTCGAAGATAAGTTAAGCTAATATCCGTAAGAAAAGCCAGAACAGAATTTCTAATGAACTCTCTTGAACAGAATTTGGACCTGGTCCGGCGCCGCATCCGGGCCGCCGCGGAAAGCGCGGGCAGGGACCCCTCGGGCATCCGCCTGGTGGCCGTCTCGAAGACCCGCCCGCCCGAAGCCATCCGCGCGGCCGCCGAAGCCGGGCAAAAGATTTTCGGCGAAAACAAAATCCAGGAGGCCCGCGCAAAAATCCCGCTGCTGCCGTCCCCGTTGGAGTGGCATTTCCTCGGCCATCTCCAGTCGAACAAAATCCGCAGGGCCCTGCCGCTCTTCCAGCTCTTTCATGGTGTCGACAGCAGCGATCTGGCGGCGCGGATGGACCGCCTGGCGGAAGAATGCGGGTGCTTTCCCCGCATTTTGCTCGAGGTGAATGTCTCGGGCGAAGGCACGAAATTCGGATTCCAGCCCGACCGCCTGCGCGCCGAGATCGCCGGACTGCTCGCCCTGCCGCGCGTCGGGGTTCTCGGCCTCATGACCATGGCCCCCTATTCGGAGGACCCCCTGGCGGCGAAGCCGTATTTTGCCGCGCTACGCCGCCTGCGCGACGACCTCGAACAACAGACCGGCACGGCGCTCCCGGAGCTGTCCATGGGCATGAGCGGGGACTTCGAGGCCGCCGTCGCCGAGGGCAGCACGCTCGTGCGGGTCGGGACGGCCATTTTCGGACAACGCCCAAAAATCCAACCGGATCGCTTTTCCTGAAAAATCTTGCGCGAAATCAAAGCTTTCCCTCTTTACGCATTGTATTAGAGTTTCTAATAATGTATCCCAACGCATGCCCGCCACTATGAAGCCCGTTGCCTTTCACAATACCGTTCTGCGCGATGGACATCAATCCATGGCGGCCACCCGCATGAGTACCAGCCAGATGCTGCCCGCGGCTCCGATCCTGGATTCGATGGGATTCCGGATGTTGGAGACATGGGGAGGGGCCACGATCGACACGGGCCTGCGGTTTCTCGGCGAGCAGCCGTTCGACCGGGTGCGCGAGTTGCGGAAAGCCGCCCCGAACACCCCGCAGGGCATGCTCCTGCGCGGGCAGAACATCGTCCAATACAAATGCTTCCCGGATGATGTCGTGGAGCTTTTTGTCCAATGCACCGCCGATGCGGGCATCGAGGTCTTCCGGATTTTCGACGGGCTCAACGATCCCAGGAATCTCGCGCCGGCGATCGCGGCGGTGAACAAGGCCGGCAAGATCGCGCGCGGCGATATCTGTTACACGACCAGCCCGGCGCACACGGTGGAGGCGTTCCTCAAATTCGCCGGCGAACTCAAGGAAATGGGATGCACGGAAATCGGCATCAAGGACATGTCGGGTGTCATCACTCCCCGCGTCGCGGCGGAACTCGTCACCGGCATCATCAAGCTGACCGGGCTCCCGGTCACCCTGCACAGCCACGAAACGGCGGGCCTTGCTGCAGCGTCGTATGTCGCGGCAACGGACGCCGGTGCCGAGGCGGTCGAGACCTCGATCACCCCCTTCGCAAACGGCACCTCCCAGCCGGACACGCTCCGCATGCTGGCCCTGCTGGACGGCAACCCGCGCCAGCCGACATTCGACCGCAAAAAACTCGCGGAACTGCGCGAGTATTTCACGAAAGTTTACAAGGAAATGGGGACGTTCACCTCCCACGCCAACGAGGTCGTGGACAGCGACACGCTCGTTTACCAGGTCCCCGGCGGCATGCTCTCGAACTTCCGCGTGCAGCTCAGGGACATGAACATGAGCGACCGGATCGACCAGGTTCTCGCCGAGATCCCGCATGTCCGAGAGTGCCTCGGCTGGGCGCCGCTCGTCACCCCGATCTCGCAGATCGTCGGCACCCAGGCGATGCTCAATGTCAAATTCGGGCGCTGGAAAAATTTTTCGCCCGCCGCGATGGACATCGTGCTGGGAAACTACGGCCGGACGCCCGCGCCTGTGGACAAGGAAGTCCTCGCCCTCGCGGAGAAGAACACCGGCAAGGGCCCGATGACCACCCGGCCCGCCGATTCACTCAAGCCGAACGTGGACAACCTCCGCGGGCAGCTCGCCGAAAAAGATCTCCCGACAACAGACGAGGCGGTCGTCCTTTTCGCCATGTTCCCGATGGAATACGAAAAGCTCATCAAAACCCCCGGCTCCATCCCCGCTCCAGCCCCGGCCAAGCCCGCCGCTCCCGCGCCGGCTTCCGCACCGTCCGCCCCCCGCCCGTCCGGACGTCACCAACGCCTCCTGATCACCGTCAATGGCAGGACGAGCGAAGCCCTGGTCGAGGAGGTCCACTGAAAAGTTTTCAGTGCTCGGCTTTCAGAAAACCACATTTGACATTCCAAATTTCGCATTCCGCATTTCCACACGAAGGTGGATAAACCATTTCGCATTCTCTCTATGAAATTGACACTCGACGAATTCCCGCCGGCCACTTACGGGGACTGGCGCAAGGCCGCGGAGGAATCCCTCAAGGGCGCGCCTTTTGACAAGAAGCTGGTCACCACCACGCCGGAGGGCATCAAGCTCCAGCCGATTTATGGCAAGACGGACCTTGAGGCGCTCTCGCTCCCCGAGTCCTGGCCCGGGCTCCCGCCATTCGTGCGCGGTTCCTCCGCGTCGGGATACAAGGGACATCCCTGGCTCATCGCGCAGGAGCTTCCCGGCGGGTGCCTGGAAAAATTCCATGCCGCGCTCAAGAGCGATCTCATGCGCGGGCAGAACGCGGTCGTGCTGCTGCCTGACGTGGCGACACGGCACGGACAGGATCCCGACGAAGCCGCTTGTGGAGAAGTCGGCGAATGCGGGCTGTCGCTCGCGACCCTCGACGATGCCACCCGCGCGTTTGACGGTGTGGATTTTCAAGCGGCTCCGGTCTTGGTCTTCGCCGGCGCAAGCGCGCTTCCGCTGGCCGGACTCTTGCAGGCCTGCTCGGGGGACAACGGGTTCTCCGGAGCTGTGCTCGCCGATCCGCTGACCGAGTGGGCGCGCGACGGAAAGCTCGAAATTTCCCTCGATGACGCCTGTGCCGAGCTGGCCGCACTTTCCAAATGGGCGGCCGGAAAAGGACTCCGCACGGCGGGCATCCAGGCCAATCTCTGGGCGGACGCCGGCGGCACCGCCGTCGAGGAACTGGCCTTCGGGCTCGCGACCGGAGCCGCTTACTTCCGCGTCCTTGCCGCCGCGGGAGTTCCCGAAGACGAGATCGCGCCGCGGTTTGTGATGGCGCTCTCGCTGGGCTCGAACCTCTTCATGCAGATCGCGAAGATCCGCGCGGCCCGCCTGCTGTGGGACCGGATGGTCGGGGCATTCGGCGTCCGGCCCGCCCCGCTCTTCATCCACGGTCGCAGCAGCATTTTCAACAAATCCGTCCTCGATCCGCACACCAACATGCTCCGCGCCACGGCGGAAGGCTTCGCCGGGGTCGTGGGTGGCGTGGACAGCATGCATGTCGCGGCATTCGACGAGCCTGTCCGCACGCCGGACGAATTTTCCAGCCGCATCGCCCGCAATATCCACGTCATCCTCGCCGAGGAATGCGGATTCGCCGAAGTGGCCGATGCGGCCGGCGGTTCCTGGTATGTGGAATCGCTGACGATCGAACTCGCGAAAAAAGCCTGGGAATTGTTCCAGGAAGTCGAGAAGCGCGGTGGCATGGCCGTCGCGCTCCGCAAGGGATTCCCGCAGTCGGCCGTTGCCGTGAGCGCGAAGGCCCGCCTCAGCGCCGTCTCGAAGCGCCGCGAGGCCGTGCTCGGAGTCAACCTCTTCCCGAATCCCGCCGAATCCCCGCTCGCCCCGAATC
>JBAYWC010000042.1:0-23255 GCA_041674265.1 Terrimicrobiaceae bacterium | reverse complement strand
GGGGGGAAAATGCGCATTAATCGTGTCAGTCGGCAGGCGGCCAAGGATCTCCCGCTGAGTTGCGCCACATTGGTGATCGTTGTTTATGATGCCGTGCAGGGCTACTGCAAGCGATGCAAGCGGCATGAGAACCGGCCCTGCCAGTCGCGGGCGCCCACATCGTTGGCGCAGGTGAAGCCGGCCACGTATTCGAGTGCCTCGGCTTTGGGAACATTCTTGGCGGGTTTTCCAATCACTACCGCCAGCTCGCACTCGTAATCCACCTCATGGCTTGCAAGCCGCGAGGGAATGAGGATCGGATCCGCGGGATTTTGGACCGCCGAGGGAGCTTTCATGAAGAGCACGGGGAATTGCGGAATGCGGGCGCCGGTTTCTTCCGCGTGCTTCCGGTAATTTAAGCCGGCACAAAAAACCGCGGACGGGATCACCGGGGCGAGAAGCTTGGCGACATCGGCCGCTTCACCGGTCCGGCGAAACCCTCCCTGCAAATCGCCCGCCAGCTTTTCCGAGCTGCCATCGGGCAAGAGGCAGGCAAACCCCGCCGCATGGCGGGAATCGAAATATCTTTGAATTTTCATAGAGCGTCAATATTTCGGGGCTTTGACCGTGCCGGCCTCGAGATCATCCCGCCGCCGCTGCACGATGCGCGCGGCGATTTCCTGAACCATCTCCTCCAACAACAGCCTGAGATGGCTTCCCTGGCGGTAATCGGAGGGCGCGATGTTTTTCACCCGGTCCGCATGCGTGCAGAGCTGGTAGCATTTCTTGAAGCTCGAGCGTGTCGGGTCATCCGGGTTGTAAACCGCGATGGCCTGGCCTCCGTTCCTCCGCATGACCGTGAAACAGGGTACGTCGGTGGGACCGTCGCCGACATAGACCATGTTTTGAAAGGGGACCGGCCGCAGCTCCGGGGCCATGTGGTCATTCACATCCTCGTCCATCTCCAACATTCCCTTGTTGATGCGGAAGAGAAACTGGGTCTTCTGGGTGTGGCTGATGACCCGCTTCGGGAATGTGATCCGGTCGTGGTCATCCACGGCGAATTCGCACCCGAAAATCTTGCGGATGTAGGGGGCCAGACGACTGCCCTCGATCAGCGCTTTCAACCCCGAGGAGACGATGTAATGCTCGACGTTGATTCCTTGCGCTTCGTGTTCGGCGCCCAACAACCCGCTCTGGAATTCCTCGAACATCTCGGGAAGCCCCTTGTAGAAGTTCAGCCGCGCGCCGAGTTCCCTGAGCTTCGCATTGGTCGGGCGGTCCATCTCGAGGCAATCGAGGAGGACTTTCATATAGGCGAGCTCGTTGTCGAATCCCTGGTCATGCACCAATTCCCCGCATCGCTGCCAGAAATGGAAAGGATTGATCCCGAAAACCGGAAACAACGCTTCATCCTGCATATAAGTCGGCGAAAGCGTCTGATCATAGTCGTAGATGATCGCAATCGTATTCTGCGGAGTGGACATTCCTTCATCGCTGCATCCCCGGAACTCCCTTGGCGATCAAAAAATGCAAAAAAATCCGGCGGGCACAGCCCGGGAGGGAATCGAGCTGTTGTCCCGTGCAATGCCCGCGTTGCTGGAAGGTGCCGGGAAACTGGATGGCCGACCGACGGAGGCAGAAGCTCTGCTGACTTCGGTTGTCTCCGGCGATTCCGGCGATTTTTTCAATGTCCTGCTCCTTGCCTACCAGACAAACAAACCGCTCGTCGGGAACCTCCTTCGGAAACTTCCAAAAGGAGCGGAGTTGGCCGATGATCCGAATGGAGACATCTCCCGGTTCACCGTGTATGAAGTTTGCCTGGTCCACATCAAGGCCGGCCGGGAGGACGGTGTTCCCATTTCATTGGCCCGCAGTTTGCGTGCGATGCCGCAACCGGGCGTGTCCCCGAAGAATCCTGCCGTTGCCTGGCTCCAATCGAAGAAGAAGCAGTCGCCCATCGAGGTCGCCACTCTGGATGGAAAGGAACACCTCACTGTTTGCGCGCCGGCAAAGCCGGCCTTTGACTGGTCCGCGGACGGACGGGCGCTCATCTTCGCCACACCGGTTGGCGGGAAGGGCGATTCGCTTGCCAGAATTCAAAAGACAACCGTGATCCAGGAATCGGGGGCATTGGTGGAAAGCGCGCCTGATGCGGGAACACCAAACGGCCTGCCTGCTTCTGTGGAAATGGGCATGGCGATTTTGCCCGATCCCCCGCGCCTCCAGGCTTTGCCGGATGGACGCGTGCTTTTCTCCAGCCTGCCCGCAACTCTGCCGGCCCCGGGATCGATCCCAGATTGTATGTTCTTTCCACGGATGGCGGGAAAATAGAAACGGTTGCGACCGCTCCCGGCGCGCTGCCCACGAACCTGAGTCTCTTCACATCCTCGCCGGATGGAAAACTCGCAGCCGTGGTGGAGAGCGGCAACGACGCCGTCGCCGTAGTCGATCTCGCCCCCGGGGCCGTGGAAGTCATTTCCCCTTCGCTCTCCGGATGGCAATGCCGGACCATGCCGGCATGGAGGTCGTCTTCCGAGCTGAGCTTCGCCGCCCTTGGGAAATCCGGTTATCCGGAATGGATGCTCTGGAGCAAAGTCGGCGGCGTCCACCCGATCAGCGGAAAATGGCCGGCCAGGGCACCGCAGACTGGCTGCAGAAAGAGGGCGCCGAGAAGGAATCCCCCGGCAGAAAGTGAGGCCCGGTATTTTGCCCCATGTCTGCATCACCCGAACCTGATGGGGCTTGGGAGTTGGTCTCGCTCGCTGCAGGAAGCTGGCTTCAGGGGGAGGACCACGCGGGATGTCCAAGATGCGGCCCGTTTTGCCGACCGCGCTTGCAAATGTCTTTTGGAGAGCCGAAATTGCCCGCCAAAATAAATTTCGACCATGACCCTTTCCCACGCCTCCAGCGTCCTTCAACTCGCCGTCAGCCCGGCCATCATCATCTCCGCATGCGGGCTTCTCATCTTGAGCATGTCGAACCGGCTCGGACGGGCAATCGATCGCGCGAGACAGCTTTCGCGCGAGCGCGTGGCGGGAACCGATTCGCGCAAACAAAATATCGACCGGCAGATGAGGATTCTGATCCACCGTTGCGGACTGATCCGGTCCTCGATCCTCTCCTGCTCGATCTGCATCCTGCTGACGGCAATCCTGATTCTTGCGCTGTTCATCCTGACATCCGTCGAGGCGGATGCGGGCCTGATTGTCGCCGTGATTTTTTGCGGAAGCATCATCTCCCTCGCGGTGGCGCTGGTTTTTTTCACCTTCGATGTCTTTCTGGCGTTGAAGGCGATGGAAACGGAAATCCGCGGGGAAGAGGAAGCCGGTTGAATGGCCGCCGCGCACCGGGAGGGATGGCCCGCCGTCCGTCCGGCGACAGGGAGTTCGCTCAGGAAGCGCGCGCCATGTCGACCGCGGCGAAGGGCAGCCAGAAATCCGTGAGCACCACCTCGATCGCGAGGGCGATCCCGGCGACAATTCCCGTTCCGTAGAAGAGCTGAAGAGAGAGAACCAGACTGTGCCACCACGTTTCCATGCTGTCGATGGGAAGAAACCTATCAACTGTCTCCGGATTTGACGAGACATTCCGTAAAAATGCGAGGAAATCCCCGGGCCGTAAGCCGGCTGGTCGCTCTGAAAAAATGAAGCCTCGCCCCGTTTTTGCCGGCAGGGCGGGACTGCCGCGCGTTTTCCACGGACGAGGAAAAAGAATCGCCGTTCGACAAACGGCGTTGCATTCCCGCTTCGATCACGTGATCCTGTTGCGAGTGAATTCCCCGGGATGAACGACTTGTTGGCCAGCCTCCTCGTCAGCGGATCGCTGGGCGCGCTGATCGGCCTCGAACGCCAGTGGGAGGTGCAGGTCGGGCAGCATGATCGGCGGGTTCCCGCCGGACTGCGGACCTTCACGCTCTGGGCGCTCCTCGGAGCCGTCTGCGCCCATCTCTCGAAGAACGGCCAGCCGTGTCTCTTCGTGGCCGGCCTCGGGGCTGTCGCCGTCTGGCTGGGGATCTTTTTGTATTTTCAGAGCCGGAACAAACCCGGGGCGGGATTCACCACGGTCGCCACCGGCCTGCTGACTTATCTTCTCGGGGGACTCGTGGTCGCGGGAGAGGCCCGTGCCGCACTGGTGCTGACCGTGGCCACGCTGCTGCTGCTTGCCGGGAAACCGTCGCTGCACAGCATCTCAAAGAACTTCACGCCCGAAGACGCCCGCATGGCTTTGCAATTCCTGGCGGTCACAGGAGCCGTGCTTCCGCTCGTGCCGGACAGGGATCTCGGCCCCCTGGGAGCCTTCAACCCCCGCTCGATCTGGCTCATGGTCGTGATTGTCTCCGGACTCGGATTCGCGGGCTACATCGCCGTGAGGTGGTTCGGAAGCTCGCGGGGAATGGCCCTCACCGGCCTCGCCGGCGGCCTCGCCTCCAGCACGGCCACGACACTCGGCATGAGCAGGATGAGCCGCCAGCGACCGGAACTTGCGGAGGACTGCACGCTGGCCCTCGTCATCGCCTGCACGATCATGCTCTGGCGGGTGGAAGTCCTTGTCCTCGCCATCAGCCCGCCGCTGGCCCTCGCCGTCGTCCCGGACTTCCTCCTGATGAGTTTGCCCGGGGTGGTTTTTTCGGGATTCCGGCTTTGTCGCGGCTCCGGCCGGACAACGACATCCGCCGAATACAGGAATCCCCTCAGCCTGAAAATCGCGCTCCAGTTCGGAGCGCTCTATGCCGTGGTCGTCCTGATCGTGAAAATCGCGTCCCAATGGTTCGGAGACACCGGCCTTCTCGTCGTGAGCTTCATCTCGGGCCTGACCGATCTCGATGCCATCGCCCTGTCGCTTTCCAACCTCCTCCAAGGCCATCAAGTCTCCGCCGAGCTGGCCATCCGGGGAATCGTCCTCGCAGCCGTTGCCAATTCGCTCCTCAAGGCCGGCCTCGCCGCCTCGTTCGGAGACCGCGTGCTCAGTCAAAAAACTTTGCTGGTCCTCGGCACCACGGGAGTCATCGGCATCGGCTCGGTGATCATTCGCGGCTTTGTCGGGTGATCCTGGCTTTCAGCAGGATGACGGGAACATCCACCAGGTGGCGCACTTTGTCAGCCGTGCTGCCATGCAGCAAATCGCTGACAAACCGGTGCCCGTGCGTGGACATGGCGATGAGATCCACTTTGTGCGACTGGACGAATTTGACGATCTCGTCCGACGGCTCGCCCATGAGCAACACGCTGTCCACGGAAAACCCTTCGCCCCGCAGCTCGGTGGCGCGGAGATCGAGATAAGCGCGGTCTTCCTGCATCTCCTCGCTCTCCGCCAGCTTGAGCTGCTCGAAGTTCCGCGCCACCCAGCCGTCGGCAACATGGATCAGCAGAAGGCGCGATCCGGTCAGTTTGGCCAGCGGCTTGATGTGGTCGAGGATGGTCTGGTCAGCGGGGCTGTTTTCGACGGGAATGAGAATGGTGTGATACATGATCCCTATCCGGTTGGAAGTCCGATCAAGCCGTAGAAGGCTTTGCGGACGGCTTCAGGCGCGAAGAGATCGAAAAGCAGCTTCATATTCAGGGTGATGATGAGGATGGTGGTCGTCCATCCGAGGATTTTGATCCAAAGCGGATTGACGAATTCATTCATCTTGGCCTTCTCCCCCGTGAATCGCATCAGCGGCCAGACGGCGAACCCCAGCTGCATGCTCAAAACGACCTGGCTGGCAACCAGCAATTCGGTGGTCTTGCTTTCCCCGTAATATCCGATGATGCACACGGCGGGAATGATCGCGATGCCCCGCGTGATCAGGCGCCTCAGCCACGGGGTGATCCGGAAATTCAAAAAACCCTCCATCACGATCTGTCCCGCCAGCGTTCCCGTGAGCGTCGAATTTTGGCCGGATGCCAGCAGGGCGACGGCAAACAGCGTGCTCGCAACCCCCACCCCGAGAGTCGGGCTGAGAAGCTGGTAGGCATCCCGGATGTCGGCCACGTCCCGATGCCCGGACCAATGAAAGGCCGCCGCCGCGAGGACCAGAATCGACCCGTTGATGAACAGCGCGAACATCAGGGCCGCCGAGGAATCGATCGTGGCAAACTTGATGGCTTCCCGCTTTCCCTCCGGCGTGCGCTCAAAATTGCGGGTCTGCACAATCGAGGAATGCAGGTAGAGATTGTGGGGCATGACCGTCGCCCCCAAAATGCCGATGCTCACGTAGAGCATGTTCTGATCGGTCAGAATTTCCGCGCTGGGAACGAATCCGAGCATCACTCCGGTGAGGCTGGGTCTGGCAAACAGCAGCTCCGCCGCAAAACAGCCGCCGATCGTCAGGATCAGCGTGATGACCAGCGCCTCGACATAACGGAATCCCTTGTTCTGGAGATACAGCACCGCGAGGACGTCCAAACAGGTGATGACGCACCCCCAGACCAGCGGAATCCCAAACAGAAGCTGGAGGGCGATGGCCGAGCCCACCACCTCGGCCAAATCGCAGGCCGCGATCGCCAGCTCGCACAAAACCCACAGGGCCCACACCACCGGCCTGGAATAGTGATCCCGGCACGCCTGGGCGAGATCCCGCCCGGTGGCCACCCCGAGCTTCACGCAAAGATGCTGCAGCAGGATCGCCATCAAATTCGAAATCAGGATCACCGACAACAGCGTGTATCCGAACTGCGCGCCTCCAGAGAGATCCGTCGCCCAGTTGCCGGGGTCCATGTAGCCCACCGCCACCAAAAACCCCGGCCCGGCAAAGGCCAGCATCTTCCTCCAGAAACTGGCCTTTCCCGGAACGAATATGCTGCGGTGAACCTCGGGAAGACTGGCCTCCGCCACCCGCCTCCTCCAGGCATCGGCTTCCGTGGCGGGATTTTCCAAGTCGGTTTTCATGTGAACGATCTATCCTTCAAAAGGACGGGCAGGGCCGTCAACTTGTAGCGTATACTACATTATGATCCAGACGCTAATCTCCGGAGCCGGGGCTTGTCAATGATCGCTTTTTACGGGAGAATGAACGATGGTCCTGAAAAAGAAAACGCCGGCGGGTTCCCGTCCATCCGTTCCAAAAGGCGGCCCGGAAACGGCGGCCTACCAGTACCAGACGCGCCTGCAGCACGCCCAGGAGCGGGCGCAGGATTATGTGGAGGCGATCGCGGATCTGATCGCGGGCCGCGGGGAAGCCCGCGCGACGGATCTCGCGAAATCCCTGGGGGTCACGCATGTCACGGTGATCCGGACGGTCCAACGGCTGAAGCGCGAAGGCCTGGTCACCACGCAGCCGTACCGGTCGATTTTCCTGACCGATTCCGGACGCCGGCTCGCGGGAAAAGCCCGGGCCCGGCACGAGAAAGTGGTGGCCTTTTTGGAGGCGCTGGGTGTCCCCCCCTCCACGGCCCGGGCGGACGCCGAGGGCATCGAGCACCATGTGAGCGATGAGACGCTTTCGGCCATGGAGAAATATCTGGGCGGAAAAGCCCGGGGCACCGGGCGGACGCCCCAAAAATCCTCAAGGGTCGCGAACCCGCTGTCCCCGTGATCCGGCAGGGCAACCGGGAAATATCGGCGCCTCCCCGCGGAGACTCGGACGCAGGAGTTTTCCGATTGGGGAAGCGGGCCAGACGGCGACGAAAAGCAGAGCCGCCGCCACGACCATCGCCCCGGCCGCGGAACAGTTCAGCCAAACGGAAAGATGCAAACCGATGAGGGCGCTGAGGGCGGCGTGCAGGACAGTCAATCCGAGACGGGCCGACAACCGGTCGGAGAGCTGGCCGGCGAACATCGGCGGCACGATCAACATGGCCACCGCGAGAATGGCGCCCACGGACTCGAAAGCGGAGACCACGACGATGGCCAGCGCCCCCATGAGCCCGTAGTGCCAGACCCCGACGCGCATCCCGAGGGACTTTGCGAGGCCCGCGTCAAAAGCGGTCACGAGCAATTCCTTGTAGAACACGAAAATGGCAAGGGCGACGGCGGCGAGCACCGCGGCCATGCGAAGGACGGACGGTGGACCGAGTTCCCATCCGTTCCAAACGGCGGGCGGCTCCAGCGACACAAACGCGATTTCCCCGTAGAGCACGCACTCGGCATCGATGTGGATGGCGCCCTTGGTTTCCAGCATGCTCATGAGCACGACACCCAGCGCAAAAAGCGTCGTGAACGTGATGCAGATCGCCGAGTCGGGTTTGACGCGGGATTGCTTGTGGATGAACTCGATGAGCACCACCGTGAGCGCGGCGGCCGCCAGCGCGCCGGCGAACGACACCCAGACGGACACATGCTTGAAGAGCAGGAACGCCACGACCAGCCCGGGCAGGATGCTGTGGCTGATGGCGTCGCCAACCAGCGCCATGCGGCGCAGCACCAGATAGTTGCCGACCAGGCCGCACGCGGCGGTGACGAAGAATCCCATGAGCACGATCCAAACCGTGATGGAAAAATCCTCCATCCACGGTTGGACGAGCACGCGCTGCCAGTCGAAGGGCGGAATAAGATGGCGCATGGAATGGTTCAATGGAGGCGTTCGGCGCCAAAGCCGGTGGCTCGGGACGATGGTTTCGCCACGCGTCCAAGGCGGATGTCTTCCACTCCCGGAATGAGTTTCCCGTGGGGGTCGCGACGGGCGTAGTTCAGGCGCTTTTCCAGCTGGCGCACGGTCTCCCCGCCCAGGACGTGCTCGATGGCTTCGGCATCCTCGTGGACATGGTCGGCGGCGATGTGCGCCGCGTGAGTGAGGTAAAGCTCCCAGAGCCGGTGGTTGCGGACGATCTCGCAGGCGCGCTGCCATCCGTGCGGGGTGAAAGAAACCCCGTCGCCGGAGATCGTGACGAACCCGGCGCGCCGGACGGAGGCCAGTTGCCGCCGGGCGTCCTCCAACGTTTCGCGGCGGCGTTCGGCCAATTCGCGAACGCTGATCGTCTCGGTGCGGAACTCGTTGTCTTCGATCACATGGTAGATGGCTTTGAGGGTGTTTTCCCGCCGGATGCGGACGGATCGGGAACGCTGGCGCCACAAGCGGGAAACGATGCCGTGCCTCGGGCCGAAAAAGAGCGCGCCCACAAACACGACCGCGGCGGCCAGCACCATGAAGGGGCCGGTTGGAAGGTTGCGCCCGACGAAGGAAAAGAACGCGCCCATGCCCCCCGCACAGAGACCGAAAACCGCGGAAAGCAGGAGCATCATTCCCAGCCGGTCCGTCAGCAAAAAGGCGGCCGCCGCCGGGATGACGAGCATCGCCGACACCAGCACCACCCCCACGGCTTGCAGCGAGGCCACGATGGCAAACGCCAGCAACAGAATGAGACTGAAATGAAAAAACTGCACCGGCATGCCGAGCGAGCGCGCGAACCCCGTGTCGAAGCTGGTCAGGGCGTATTCCTTGTAAAAAACGAGAATGGCTCCGATGACCAGAACGGTTACGGAAGCCAGCAGAAGCACGTCGCCCTGGCTGAGGGCCGCCGCCTGCCCGAACAGGAATTTGTCCAGACCGCTTTTGTTTCCGCCCGGAATGTTCTGAATCATCGTGAACAGGCAGATTCCGACCCCGAAGAACGAGGCGAGGACAAAGCCGAGCGCGGCATCCTCCTTGTGCCTGGTGGTGTCGCGGATGAGTTGGACCGTGCCCGCGCCGAGCAATCCGGCGATGGTCGCCCCGATGAAAATGGAGACCGGGTCCTTCGTCATGTTCCAGAGAAACCCCAGCGCCACACCGGGCAGCACGGCATGAGACAGCGCATCCCCCATGAGGGCCAGCTTGCGCACGACGAGAAAGGCCCCCATCAGCCCGCAACAAACGCCCAGCAGCATGGATCCCGAAAGCGCGTTGCGCAACGACGGGTCCTGGAACGTGAAAAAGCGGGTCGCCCGCTCCAGCATGGTCGAGTCGGACAACTCGTTGATCCGCGCCGCCTGCGCCGCGTCCGACACAAGGAATGCCAACGCCAAAACGCCGAAGGGAAGAAGCCGCCTCATGACTCGGCCCGGAGCGTTTGCGCCACGTCGGAAAGAATGGTGAGCCGTCCGCCGTAAGTCGTTTGCAGGATCTCCGTGGTAAAGACCTCGGCGGTCGGACCGAAGGCGACGAGGCGCATATTCAAGAGAATGAGCCTGTCGAAGTATTCCTTCGCGCTGGCGAGGTCGTGATGCACGACGAGGAGCGTCTTGCCGCGGGATTGGAGTTCCCGCAGGAGGGTGATGATGGCGGCTTCGGTGGAGGCGTCCACGCCGACGAAGGGCTCGTCCATCAGGTACAGGTCGCTTTCCTGCGCGAGGGCGCGGGCGAGGAAGACACGTTGTTGCTGGCCGCCGGACAGATTGCCGATCTGCCGGTTGGCAAACGGGAGCATCTTGACTTTTTCCAGACACTCGCGGGCGATCTCCCTGTCCTGCCGCGTCGGGCGCTGCGCCAGCCGCAAGTGCCCGTAGCGGCCCATGAGGACGACGTCCAACACGCTCACGGGAAAATCCCAATCCACCGATTCGCGCTGCGGGACGTAGCCCACCCGATGGCAGTTTTCCCTGTAGGGTTTTCCAAAAACTTTGACCCACCCGCTGGAAACCGGGAGCAGTCCCATGACGGCTTTGATGAAGGTGGATTTCCCCGCGCCATTCGGCCCGATGATGCCGATGATGCTTCCGGAAGGGATGCTGAGATCGATCCCGTAGAGCACGGGCTTTTTATGGTAGGCCACCGTGAGGTCGTGAACTTCCAACGGGACGGGATCTGAGGAATTGTCTGTGGATTTCATGGATGTTGGAACCGCCGATCATTTCAGGGCGTTGACGATGGTGGTGAGGTTGTAGCGCACCATGCCGTCGTAGGTGCCGGTATCGAAGCCGAGCTTCTTCACACCGGGTTCGCCCATCGCATCGGAGTAAAGCTCTCCGCCGATCTGGACCCCGGCGTCCTCGGCCACGCGCTTGATCGCGGCGGGGTTGACGCTGGTTTCGACGAAGATGGCCTTCACCTTCTGCTTCTTGATGAAGTCCACGAGACTCGCCATGTCCGCGAGCCCCGCCTCCGAAACCGTCGAGACGCCCTGCAGGCCGATGACTTTGAAGCCGTAGGCCCGGCCAAAATAATTGTAGGCATCGTGGCTCGTCACCAGGATGCGCCCGGCTTCGGGAACCTCCGCGGCGGTGGCCTTGCACCATTCATCCAGCCCGGCGAGGCGGGCCGTCAGGTCCGCGCCATTTTTTCCGTAAATCTCCTTTCCGGAAGGATCGACCTCGCTGAGACCCTTGACAATGGTCGGAACGGTTTCCGCCCACATGCTCACGTCGAACCAGATGTGCGGGTCGTAGTGCCCCGCGAATTCCGCCGGCTCGGTCAACCGGCTTTCCGGCACGCTTTCCGTCGTCGCGTAGACCTTCTTGCCGGTTCGGGCGAGCTTCGCAAAAAGGTCGCCCATGCGTCCCTCCAGCATCAGACCGCTGTAAAAGATCACGTCGGCTTTGTTCAGGCGGGCGGCATCGGTCGATGTCGGCTTGTAAAGATGGGGGTCCACGCCGGGTCCCATGAGCGCATCCACCTCCACGCGGCCGCCTCCGACCTGCCTGACCAGGTCCGCCACCATGCCGATCGTCGTGGCGGCCCGGATGCTTTCCCGGGCGAATGCGTCTGTAGTTCCCGCCGCGCAAAGCGCGGCCGCCGCCAGCGCGGCAATCCATCTTCTTCCGTTCATTGTCATTTTCTCCGTCGGTGTGTGGTTTCCATCACGAGTGTAGCTTGAGCTACACTCGGAAGCAACAGCTACCCGCGAAGCCGGAGCCCGTCAACTGTCAATTTTTGCGCGCGAAATCGGAAACCGCCGGCGCGTCTACACCAGGCTGCGGCGCTGGCACCCGATCCAGGCGGCGAAGAGGCCGATGACGATGTGCGAGCACAGGACCCAGACACAGAGGCCGGCGGGGGAAAGCGCTGTCTGGACGACCATCTGGACGATGTCGTAGTAGCGTTCTCCCTTGAGCGTCTGGAGAACCCCGGACCAGCTCCAGTAGGCGGCGATGAAGGGCCGGACGAGGATGCCGAGAAAATCCGGCAGGGCGAGGACGGCGCCCGAGAGCGGAAGCTGGAAGCCCACGAGATAGATCGAGACGAGCGAGGCCTGCTCGGCGGAGCCGAGAAAACTCGACACGGCCAGGCAGACCGAGGTCATGGCGGCATTCACCAGGATGAGAAAGATCAACTGCGGGGCGAGATCGCCCGGAAACCCGCAGACGTAGTGGACGAAAAGCCCCATCCACAACGACTGGGCCAGGACCAGGAATCCCAGAAAGACCGCCTTGCCGGCGACATAGCTCAGCGGACGGAGCCCGGCGAGCTTTTCCTTCTCGAAGATCAGGCGCTCGGCGGCGATCTCGCGGCCGGAGTTGTTTGCACCCATCAGGGTCAAGAGGACGACCTGAAACATGACGATGCCGGAAACCAGGCTCCCGACCTTGCTGGATTGGACCAAAAACTCCTTCGCTTCCACGAGCTGCTGGATGACGTCGAGGCCGAGCCCCATGCTCAGGTTTTTCACCGCGGGCAACCCGTTCCAGGCAAAGATCGCCACCAGCACCGGGAACCCGAAAATCAGGCCGAGTTGGAGGGCGAGCTGGGCATGGTTCCGGAAAAAAATCTTCATCCGTCGGGAGAGGAGGGTCAGGAACTGGCTGATGGCCCCCGGCCCGGGAAGCGAAGACGAGGGCGGAGGCACCTCCGGTCGAACATCGACTGCGGGAGAATTTTCGGCGGCAATGCTGTCGAATGTCACCGCCTTGACCATATCCGTGCTCTCGGAAAATGCGTGCCGGTGTTTTTTCCAGGATTGCGCCCATTCCCTGCCCGAGCGGACTTCCAATTGCGCGTAGAGATCCTGCGCATCCTCCGCGCGAAAATAATGCGCGAGGAACTGTGGGGGACCGTGGTAGGCAACCACGCCCTGATACAGCACCAGCACGGAGTCGTACAATTCGACATGCCTGAGGCTGTGGGTGACCGAGAGGACCACCCTCCCTTCCGTGCGGGAGAGCCCGTGCAGAAGATGCACGATCTCATCCTCGGATTGCGGGTCCAGGCCGCTGGTCACCTCGTCACAGAGGAGCATCGCCGGCTTGCTGACGAGTTCCATCGCCAGGGCAAGCCGCCGCCTCTGCCCCCCCGAGAGCACACTCACAAGACGGTCGTCGAATTCGGCCATTCCCACCTCTTCGAGGACATGGCCGACCGCCTCCTCCAGCGCCCCCGAGCGCATGCCCCGCACCCGGAGCCGCATCGCATAGGAAACGCATTCGCGCACGGTCAGATCTTCATGGGCGATGCTGAACTGCGGCACGTAGCCGATTTCCGAAGGGGAAAAATCCTCCACCGCCACATCGCGCCCATTCCAGAAAATCGAGCCTTCCTCCTCCCCGGGCGCGATCCCGGTGATCGCCTTGAGCAGGGTGCTCTTTCCGCAGCCGGACGGACCGATGATCGCCCCGAAGTGGCCCTTTGGAAAGGAAACCGAGACATCGGCGAGGAGCGGGCGAACGTCTTCGCCGCCGCCGATAAACAATGTGACTTCCTTGAGATCGAGCACGACCCGACACCATGCCGGATTCCCATCCGCATTGACAACGCAAAAGCGCCAAACTTTTTCCATCCCTCCCTGGGACGGCCATTGATCTTGGGCGGGAATATTGAAAGACTTGCCCCAATCTCTATGAAGAATTCTCGTTCCGGCTTTTGGGTCGTTGAAAAATGGGCATAAAAACCGCTATTTCTGCCATGTGGGCCGGGGACGACCTGGACGGCTCGCCGACTTTGGCCACGCCGGTCGCGCTCGATCATTCCTGGCCGCCCGGCCCGCGTTCGAAGACCATGGTGAGGATTTCCTGGAATTCTGGCGGGATTTTGGTCCGGGGCGATATGGAGGACGCGGATGTCACGACCCGCGCCACGGCGGATTCCCAACACTTGTGGGAATTGGGGGATGTTTTTGAAATCTTTCTGGAAGCGGAGGGCGCGGGATTTTATACGGAAATGCATGTGGCTCCCGGCAATCATCGCCTGCATCTCCAACTCCGTCCCGATGACTATGAGGCCATGAAGAAGAAAGCCCTCCATCCTTCCGACTTGATGATCCGCCCGCCCGGATTTGAATGCCATTCCGCCATCACTCCCACGGGCTGGACCGTCGGGGTCCGCATTCCGGCCGCCTTGGTCGACCCCCAAGGCCTGATCACGCCCGCCTCCCGGTGGCGGGCTTCCTTTTGCAGGTATGATGCTTGGTCGGATGGCCGGCCTCCTGTGCTTTCTTCCACATCCCCGCATCGGGAACTGAACTTCCACCGGCGCCATGAATGGAGACCACTATGCTTTTGAGTGAAGAGCAATTCGACCTCTTGAAGGGCGACCTGGATTACATCCTGGCACGGACTTCGTGCAATTCGATCCAACTCACCAAAGGGCAGGTTTCCAACGCGATCGAGCGCGATCCGGATGTCCTGCTCGACCTGGTGGAAGGCCTGCCGGCTTCGGAGGCGCGCTGGCTCAGCGTCCCGCTGGACGCTCTCCGTCCGCTCATCAATCGCCGCGCCCGGGGTGGCTCCGGCAGGTCGGCCATCGACGAAGGCGGGCTCTTGATCCCCGTCTGAAAATCCCGCAGCTTCCACGCACTGTGGATTGACAGACAGGCCGGAGAAAGGCTTGCTGGCGGCATGAATGACGATGCGCGAGCCAGGCTGGTTGCCCTCGAACTCCGTCAATCGCTGCTCAAGCAGGAACTGGCCGGGCTGGACGAGACGCTGGCGGATTTGAAACAGAGCCTCTTGCGCGAGCCGCCGTCGGTGCCTCAACCGCCGCCGCTTGCCCAGCCACCCCCGGTGCCAGAGCCGCCAGCCATCCCGCTTGCTCCGTTTGTGAAAGCGCGGGAACCGGAAAAAGCCCGTCCGGTCGTCCCGGCTGCCCCGGAACCACCCCCTTTGCCCAGGATCTCCGGTGAGCCCTCATGGGAAATGCAGGTCGGCACGGTCTGGCTGGCGCGGATCGGGATTGTCATCGTTCTCACCGGCCTCGTCTTTCTCGGAAATTATGCGTGGAAGAGCCTCGTCGAAAATTTTGGCGCCGTCGCGAAACTGGGCCTCCTCTATCTGGCCGGAGGGACGTTGTGCGCGATCGGGCTGCTGATCGAGCGGGGACGGGAATCGCTCAGGAGCTACGCGCGGATCCTGATCGCCGGCGGCATGGCGGCCCTCTACTACACCACATACGCCGCCCACTACGTTCCCTCGCTGAAGGTGATCGGGAGCCCGCTGCTTGCGGGGCTGCTTCTCGTCGCATTGGCGGGGGCCATCGGTTGGATGGCCGACCGGCGGAACTCCCAGTCCACGGCCGGGCTCGCCATCCTCCTCGCGTTCTACGCCTCCGCCGTCAATCCCCTCACCTATTTCACCCTCTCCTCGAACGCGATCCTCGGGGTTGCCGCCGTGGTGCTGATGGCCCGCAAACGCTGGATGGCCGTGCCTTTCCTGGCCCTTGCCGCGACTTACTGGTCTTACCTCTACTGGCGGCTGGCCGAAAGTTGGCGGTTCTGGGAGGTGGACGTGCCCGGCGATGCGGACCTCACGGTTCGCCTCTGCTTCCTATCCGTTTACTGGATCATTTTCACGGCGGGCGTGTTTCTCACGACAGGCCCGAAAGTGTCGGGGGGCGCGCGGGTGGTTTTTTCCACTCTCAACGACGCCGCTTTCTTTTGCCTGGCGGCAACCGCCATCTCCCTGGCCCACCATGACAGTCTCTGGATCGTCACGCTGGCCTTCGGCTTGGTCCAACTGGGCCTCGCGCTGGCCACCCGCAAGATTCCGGAACAGCCCCCCCTCGGCTCCGCATGGCTTGCCAAGGCACTCTTCCTTATCACCCTCGCCATCCTGATCCGCTTCACGGGCAACAGCCTCGCCATCATCCTGGCTGTGGAATGTTCGCTTCTGGTCTTCGCCGCCAGGCAGTTGCCTTCCCGCGTCCTCGCGGCGGCCGGACCGCTGGCGGGAATCCTCGCCATGCTCGCGGGAATGGCCTCGCTGCCCGGATCCGGAACCGCCGGGGCTGCGGGATTGGTTGCCGCCCTCCTGATTGCAAACGCCTGGTTTTGCAGCCGTGTCCCGGATGTCACGATCCGGTCCTTGACGCTCGCGCTCGGCGGCGTCGCGCTGGGTTGTGTGGTCCTGGTGGATCGGCTCCCCGACGAGTGGGAAGCCGCCGGACCGGCTTTTCTGGGCCTGGTCCTGGTGGCAGGCCTGCCTCTCCACAAGTGCCGGGAGCTGGCGCTTGCCGGATTGCTGGCATCCGCCGGATCCACGCTGGTTCAGTTTGCCGTGCTGGAATCCTCGGGCCTCTGGCCGTCGCTTCTCGCCCTCGGGCTGCTCGCGACAACTGCCGTGACGGGCCCATCGGTCGCCGGTGACGACAAACTTGTCAGGATACCGTCCGGCATTCTGGCCATCGCCTCGACCCTTCTGTCCTGGGCCTGGGTCAATGTTCATATCCCGGAGAGCCACAGGTTCTGGCTGGTCGCCCTGGCGGCCACGATCGCTCTCGCGCTCTCGCGCGAAAAACCGCTCCGGCAGGCTGTCGCGGTCATCCTCCCCGTCGCCGCTCTCCTGATTTTTCTGGCACACGGGATCGGACCACAAGCGCGTTACACCCCTTGGGATTTTTTCGGCTGCCTCCTGCTCCTCGGCCAGGAAAGACTGGCCCGGATCGTGCGGGCCCCGCTCGGGCTGGCGCGGTTCGTGGGGGTCTCCGGGCTGATCACCCTCCTGGCATGGGTGACCGAGGCCATCCGCTTCCATCACGATCCCCTCCCCCTCACCGCCGCCTGGGCGCTTCTGGCCCTGGCGCTTTTCTTTGCGGGGCTTCTGATGCGGGCGCGGGTCTTCCGCCTGGGGGGCCTCGGGATTCTTGCGCTCGCCCTCTGCAGGATCGGCCTCCTCGATGTCTGGAGGCTCGACCTTCCGTTCCGGATTCTGAGCTTTCTGGTGCTGGGCGGCGTCCTCCTCCTGCTCGGATATCTTTACAATCGCTATGCGGAAAGAATCCGGCAGTGGCTATAAGAAAATTTCCCATCACGGAAAATTGCGTATGTTGGCAGTTTCCATGAGCAGACTTTTTCTTTTCTTCCTCGCCGTGGCCATGAGCACGGCCCCCGCACAGGATCCCTCCCCGGCGGATGAGGACTCCCCCTACGAGCAGATGCAGCTTCTTGCCCGGGCGATGCAGTTGATCCGGCAGGACTACGTGGACGACTCCAAAGTCTCCTACAAAGACCTCACTTACGATGCGATGAGGGGAATGCTCAACGCCCTCGATCCCCACAGCCAGTTCATGGATCCGGAGGACTTCAAGAGCATGCAGGAAGACACGAAGAGCGAGTTCGGCGGACTGGGCGTGGTCGTCGGGCAAAAAAATGGCATCTTCACGGTGATCAATCCCATGGAGGATTCCCCGGGCTTCGCGGCCGGCATCCTGCCCGGCGACCAGATCCTCAAGATCAACGGCCAAACCACGGACAAGCTCACCCTGCCGGAAGCGGTCGAAAAACTTCGCGGGAAGGTGGGGGAAAAAGTGACCCTCACCATCAACCGCCCGGCCACCAAGGAAATCAAAGACTTCGAACTCACGCGCGCGGTGATCAAGGTCCCGAGTGTCAAGGACGCCCAGATCCTGCCCGGTCGGGGAGGCGCCCGCATCGGCTATGTGCGGATCACGCAGTTCAATGAACCCACGGCGGACGAACTCTCGAAGGCCCTCGACAAGCTCGAGAAGCAGGGCATGGACGCGCTCGTGCTCGACCTGCGCTATAATCCGGGCGGACTCCTCGACAGCGCGGTGGATGTCAGCGGACAATTCCTGCCCGCCAATACGATGGTGGCCTTCACGCAGGGCCGCACACCAACCAGGGAATACCGGACCGAAAACCGCAGGAGCCCGCAGCGCAAATACCCGCTCGCGGTGCTGGTGAACTACGCGAGCGCCAGCGGCTCGGAAATCGTGGCGGGCGCGCTCAAGGACCTGAACCGCGCGCTCCTGGTCGGTGAGACGACGTTTGGAAAAGGCTCGGTCCAGAGCGTGATCGCCCTCCCCGACGGCTCGGCTGTCCGCCTCACCACGGCGAAATATTTCACGCCGGGGAAAAACCTGATCCACCAGCACGGGGTCGCTCCCCACATCCGGGCCACGTTGACATACGATCAGGAAATGGAATTGCTGCGCTCGCGGCGACCGAAGGAGGACGGGTCGAAGAACGCGTCCGTTTTCATGGATTCCCAACTCGAAAGGGCGGTCGATGCGCTGCAGGGCACGCTTCTCTACGCAAAAAAGTCTGCCTCCCACAAACCGTGAGCCTCCTCGCCATCGAAACCTCGTGTGACGAGACCGCGGCGGCCGTGCTGGAGGGATTCGACAGGGTGCTGGCGCACGAAATCTTCAGCCAGGCACAGATTCACTCGGAATTCGGCGGGGTGGTCCCGGAGGTGGCATCGAGGAACCACCTCGAGTTCCTGCCCCATATCGTCGAACGCGCGCTCGGCACGGCAGGGCTGGAGTTTCACCGGCTGGAAGCCGTTGCCGCGACCACCGGCCCCGGTCTGGCGGCGGCCCTGCTCGTCGGATCGGCTGCGGCCAAGGGCCTCGCGCTCGGGGCCGGATGCCCGTTCCTCGCTGTGAATCACATCGAGGGCCACCTCCTCTCCCCGTTCTTCGGCGAAGCGGAAATCCCGCCCCACGTCGCGCTCGTCGTCAGCGGCGGACATACGCTTCTGTTCGACGTGCAGGAATTCGGAAAATATCACCTGCTCGGACGGACACGCGACGATGCCGCCGGAGAAGCCTTCGACAAGGTGGCCAAGATGCTGGGTCTCGGATATCCGGGCGGCGCGGAGGTCGACCGCCTCGCCCGCTCGGGAAATCCCTCCCGGTTCGATCTCCCACGGGGAATGCTGGATTCCGGCGATTTTCATTTCAGCTTCAGCGGACTCAAGACCGCCATGCGGATATTTTTGGAAAAAGGATTCCCGGAGGCCGATCTCCCGGACATCTGCGCCTCGTTCCAACAAGCCGTGGTCGATGTCCTCGTGGCCAAGACGTTCCGGGCGGCGAAATCCCGCGGAAGGAAGATCGTTTCCATGAGCGGAGGAGTCAGCGCCAATGCCTGCCTTCGCGCCACCGCGGCGGCCCGCGCGGAAAAATCCGGCGTCACGCTCCGTTTTGCACCCGGGGAACTGCGCACCGACAACGCCCTGATGATCGCCTACGCCGCCGCGCACCACCTCGCCAAGGGACACCGCCATCCCGCCAGCGAGGATATCGCCCCGAATTTCGATCCCGCCGCTCTTTGCATTTGAATTTTGGAAAATCCGCGCGATGTTGCCCGTCATGAAACGTCTCATTCTCTCCGCGATCGTGCTCGCCTCCTCCTCCCTCTTTGCCGGTGACGGATGGCAAACCGACTACAAAGCAGCCCTCGAACAGGCCGCCAAAGACAACAAGCCCGTCCTGCTCGACTTCACCGGATCCGATTGGTGCGGATGGTGCATCAAGATGAACAAGGACACCTTCTCCCAGCAGGCCTTCAAGGACTTCGCCCAGAAGAACCTGGTTTTGGTGGAACTGGATTTCCCGAACAACAAACCCCAGTCTGCCGAAGTGAAAAAACAGAACGAGGAGTTGCAGAAAAAATTCGGCGTGGACGGCTTCCCGACACTCGTGCTCTTGGACAGCAAGGGCAAAGAAATCGCCCGCAATCCCGGCTACCTTGCCGGTGGCCCCAAGGCCTTCGCCGAGTGGTTTGAGAAGTCGGTCAAGTAAGGAGCCGTCAAGAAATCAAGGGGGGCAAGATGGCGCAGGAGTTTTGGCCTCTGGCGCGACGGAGCATAGCATGCACTCTGTGACTGAGGTGCAACGCATGCCGGGCGAGGCAATCCTCGCGGAACTCCCCCTCCTCAAAAACCCTGGAAAAGGCATCCTTCACTCCCAGGCAATACACATCCACCAGGAAGCTGCCCGTCTCCGCCCGGCCCCCCGCTCTTGTAACGGCAAACCACCACCTGCCCGATGCCGATCTCGAAAATCCAACCGCCACAATATGTTTCGGGTTTGCGTGCCATGTCGGGAGTTTGGCCGGGAAACCCCTGTCTGCTCAACTGTTTTTCGGGTTCCACCGAAAATGAACAAGCGAAACGCGCGGCTCTCCTGTTGACGCCGGAAAATGATGGGGAGACTCGACTTTTCCGAAATGCTTGACACATTATCAGACATGCAAACTAACGTGAGCACGCTGTTGAGGGAATTCCCGAAAGTCCGCCAGGCGGCGATGAGGGGGGAGCGTGTGATCATCAAGACCCGAGACGGTAATCTGGTTTTTTCGTCCGAGCAGCCCCGGCGCATCGGATTGCTTGGAAAATGGAAAGGACGCGCGCGTGTCGCTGGGGGGGTGGATTTGACCATGCCGACAACCTCCGAATCCGAGTGGCTCAAGGAACGCATCTTTTGGACACCCACGTCGTGGTTTGGGCGCTGGAGGACTCTCCGCTGCTGAAACCGCGGGCACGAACGGCCATTGCGCAGGCAGGCTGGGGAGAACTCGCGATTTCGGACATGACCCTGCTGGAACTCGCGATGCTGATCCGGCGGAAGCGGGTGTTGCCGGGCATGCCGTGCCCCAGAGCAGCCTGATGCCGGCGCGTTGTTGCTCTTCCTTGAGCACCTTTGCAACGGCATCGAGATTTTTGTTCGACTCCGCCAGCGTGGTCCCTTCGGGGGGCGACGTCCCGGTCATGGAAGGCATAGAACGGAGCCCCCAGCTTTTCGATGTCAGGGAATGTGGTCGTAGGAAGACGGGCGTTTCATCACGAATATTTTTTTTACGAGATGGACAACGCGTGGACGCTCTGAGAGGGGATGAGCATGCCGGTTCACGCGATCCTGTTCGATCTTGACGACACGCTGATTGTGGATGAAGCCATCTCCCAATCCGCGATGGAGGAAACCGCGGCGCTGGCGGCAAAACTCCACGGAGCAGAGATTTCCCGTTTCCTGGCCGACGCCGGGAGGCTGCCGCAATCCCTGTGGCACGACAGCCCCTGCCGGGCCTACTGCGAAGAGATCGGCATCACCGCGGAGGAATGCCTGTGGGGGAAATTTACCGGCGATTCACCCGGTCTCGCCGCCCTGCGATCCTGGTCGCTGGGTTTCCGCCGCGGCCTTTTTGATGCCATCCTCCGCGAACAGGGGCTGCCGGATGACGAAGGCGCGTTGGCCGAGGAATTCGCTTGCTCCCGCCGCAGGCTCCAGCGCTTGATGCCGGATGCTAGGGAAACCCTCGCCCGTTTGAAACCCGCATACAAAATCGGACTCCTCACCAACGGGGCTTCCGACCTCCAACGCGAGAAAATCGCCGCGTCGGGACTGGCCCCGTTTTTCGACGCGATCACGGTCTCCGGCGAACACAACACCGGCAAGCCAAAACCCGAAATTTTCCGCATCCTCCTCCGGGAACTCGGAACCCCGCCCGAATCCGCCGTGATGGTCGGCAACAGCCTTGCCCGCGACATCGCGGGTGCCCGGGCCACCGGCATCGGTCGCACCGTTTGGCTCAAAGTCCCGGGCTCGGAAGAACACGCCGACGTCACCCCGGACCATACGATCAACGCCCTGCACCAACTGCCCCCCCTCATCGAGTCAACAAATCATTGGTGCGACACAAATCATTGGTGCGATCGCATCAATGATTTGCTGAAAAAGACAGCCCGCTTGCGTGCGGTGGGGCGCACTGATAGACAAACCCGCATGTTGAGAGTCCGAGCATTTCAGGGGCTGAGCCCGAAACCCGAACTGGCTGCCGGTGTCGCCTGCGTGCCGTATGATGTCGTGAACCGCGGGGAAGCAGCGGCACTGGCCGCCGGAAACCCGCTCAGCCTGATGCATGTGGACCGTGCGGAGATCGACCTGCCGCCGGAGACGGACCCGTATTCGGATATCGTTTATTCGACGGCCAGGAAAAACCTGGACGGACTGGTATCCTCGGGCGCGCTCGTCCGCGAGCCGGGGCCGACGATTTATTTGTATCGTCAGCAGATGGGCGGACATGTGCAGACCGGCGTAGCCGCAGTTTGTCACATTGACGATTACGAAAACGACATCATCCGCAAGCATGAAAAAACGCGCAGGGACAAGGAAGACGACCGGACGCGGCTCATCGGCGCACTCGGGGCCGATACCGGGCCGGTCTTTCTGACCTACCGCGGCCGTCCGGATATCGATGCCCTGGTTGCCGAGCGGACATCGCTCCCGCCAGCGGTGGACTTCGTGGCGCCGGACGGCATCCGGCACACGCTTTGGAAGACGCGGGAGACCGGCCCCATCTCGGAGGCCTTTGCCCAAGTCCCGCTCGCCTATGTGGCCGACGGACACCACCGCAGCGCGAGCGCGGCAAGGGTCGGTCGCGAACGCCGTGCGGCAAACCCGAATCACACGGGAACCGAGGAATACAATTGGTTTCTCTGTGTCCTTTTCCCCGCCGACCAGCTCCGGATCCTCCCCTACAACCGCGTCGTGAACCACCTCAATGGTCACACCGCGGAGGAGTTCCTCGCCATGGTCCGCGAAATCTTCGAAGTGACAGAAAATGCCCCCGCGTCACCAACGACACCGGGAAATGTCAGCATGTTCTTCGGTGGACGCTGGATGGGGCTCTCCTGGAAAGCCGATCCCCCGGTCGATCCGGTTGCGCGGCTCGATGTGAGTGTGCTCCAAGACCGCCTGCTGGCTCCGATCCTCGGCATCGATGATCCGCGCACGAACAAGCGCATCGATTTTGTCGGAGGAATCCGCGGCACGTCGGAACTCGAGGAACGGGTGAAAAGCGGCCGCGACGCCGTGGCGTTCTCGATGGTTCCGGTGACCGTCGATCAACTCATGGACATCGCCGACGCCGGGCAGATCATGCCGCCGAAAAGCACATGGTTCGAGCCCAAACTCCGCTCCGGCCTCTTCATCCACACGTTTTGAGGCAAAATCGAACGTCATCGAGGCACGTTTCAGGAACGCCTTGTCTCCCTTCAGCTTGTGAAAACTTTCCCGTTTTGAACCGCCGCCGCCATGCCGTGTGCAGCGCCACACGTTTTTCTTGTGACAACGTTTTTCTTGTGACTGTTAACCTAACTTCCCCCTGATTTTTTTCTAAGTGACTGCAAATCAGTGAAACTACACGAAAATGTAGCAAGTAATATATCCACAATAATCAAAATAACTGTTGATTGTATTGTTTTATATC
>JBAYWC010000041.1:0-23304 GCA_041674265.1 Terrimicrobiaceae bacterium | reverse complement strand
TATTGAGCATGAATCGGTAATCACCTGGAAGATTCATCTCGGAGCGATGGGAATTCGCTTAAAATCAGACAGATAGAGAACATGCGGTGTTTCCATTTTCCTATTTAGGATGACCGTAGTTTTCCCTGATTTCCATTTCCGGGGGTAGGTTGTCGACGAGGTGGCCATGACTCACCCTGTAACAGCCTTGAAAGAACGTCAAGCCCGGTAACAGGGACTTTTTTCCTGCAACAATCGACTCGACGAACTAGCTTCTAGCTCTTGTGGAAAGAGTCGGAGTGGGAGCAAAGTCGCTCCTCATCGGTGTTACGCCTTGCGCAAATCATGGCCGATGAGGGTGGTGGCGATGGCGACGAGAAGAATGACCAGTGGCTCCACGCCGAGAATGACCAACGGAAAATAGGGTTATGCTTGACCGGCGCATTGGCCTGTATCCAGGCGAGAAGCGCCCCGTCTCCCAGCCCTCTGGCGACCTCCGTTTTCAGAACTTCGGGATCAATGCCGGTGAATTGAAGAAACCTTTGGTCCATGGGACAATTGTAATGATATTCGCCGGCAACACTGGCGATTTCCGCCCGGCACTTGTCGAGCATGCGAGGGAGGATGACGTAGCCGCCGAGACGGACACGCGGACTGCGCGGCGGGCGTTGGGTCAGATCAGGAGTATTGGATTTGGTGTTCATAGTTTTTGTTTCTTTCTTTGTGGTTTGTTGTTCTGAGGGCCAGGCTTCAGCGTCTCCTTCAATAAAGCCCGCAAATCGGCGTTAAATTGCTCCGGATTTTCATAAAACGGCGCATGCCCCACACGGGGATAAAAGGAAAGCTTTGCGGGCTTGATCAAGTTCTTGGCATAGAGTGCCGTCGCGCTTGTCACCAGGGCATCCTCCTCGCCTTGAATAATGAGAGTTGGAACTTTCAGCTGTCGAAAGGCCACCTCGGCGCCCTCAATGGTCACATGTTTGACCGCCCGTTGAACCTCGCGGGGAACCATCGCATTGTAGGCAAGCATCAACTCGAAATCCTCCATCGGCGGTTGTTTTGCGAAGCAGGCGCGCAGGAAGGCGGCGATTCCGCGAACCCGCGGTTCGAGATCGTCCGACACAAGCCCCGCTTTCGGGCCAGGGCCGAAAAATTCCGCCTTGAACCCGACAACTGCATCCACCAAAACGACTCCGGACAAATCCTTGTCGCCGTAGGTATGGAGATAATTGGCAATGATGACGCCGCCGAGCGACCAGCCGACAAGCGTGGGTTTTTTGAAACCCGCGGCATCGATCACAGCCTTGAGTTCATCGCCCCACCGCTTGCCTTCTTCGTAATAACTCTTGTCCGACGGTTTGTCCGAATCAGCATGACCCCGAAGGTCATAAGTGAGGATTCTGAAATCCTTCGCAAGCGGGCTTTCCACCTGTTTCTTCCAGGAAAGATGGCTCTGCCCCAATCCATGAATAAGAACGATCTCAGGCCCCTGGGGATTGCCATACTCCTGAGCGGAAATATTGAGGCCATCCGGTGTTTTCGCCGCGATGTTCTTGTGTATGGCGGCACCTGCAGCATTGCTTAAAAAAAGCAATCCAATGGCTATGGGTATCCGCTTCATGGTTTCAAAACCGAACGGCTATCTTGCCGAAATACCCGCCTTTCTTCATATACCGCAATGCCTCGACCGCTTCTTCAAATGGGAAAACGCGATCAACCACCGGCCTGAGTTTATGCAGACTGATTGCGGCATTCATCTGCTCAAAGGTGCGGCGGCTTCCCACGTAAACCCCTTTCAGACAAATTTGTCTTGTCAGAATCGATGGTATGAAAATCTCGGTGCTGGCCCCGGACAATATCCCGACCAGGCTGATTTGCCCCTCCGTCCGCACGGCATTCAATGAGCGATGCAGAGTCTCCGGCCCGCCTACCTCGATGACACGGTCAACACCCTGGCCGCCCGTGCGGCTGCGCGCCTCCTTGTCCCAATCGGGAGTTTGTTTGTAGTTGATGAGTTCATGGGCGCCCAACTGGCGCGCCCGTTCCAATTTCTCGTCGCTGCTGGACAGGACGATCACGCGCGCCCCGCCCAGAAGCGCGAACTGCAAGGCAAACAGGGAAACACCGCCGGTTCCCTGCACCAATACTGTCGCGCCGGGCTTCAACTCGCCCTGCACCATCAGGGCGTTCCATGCCGTCACTGCGGCGCATGGCAGGGCGGCCGCTTCTTCATCCGTCAGGTGTTCCGGCACCGGAGTCACGCCGTCCTGATGCAACACGATCTGCTGCGCCAGGACTCCGTCCATGCTCCCACCGAGAGTCAAGCTGGATTCGGGTATTTCACCCGCGAGCCAGTTTTGATCGAAGATGCCCGCCACCCTGTCGCCGGGTTTTACGCGCGTTACCTTCCCTCCCACGGCCAGAACACTGCCTATGCCGTCAGACAAGGGAATCAAAGGCAGGCGGGCATCGGGGTAGAGGCTGCTGTTTACGACCAGTAAATCGCGGTAGTTCAGGGATGCCGCGCGCATTTGGATCAGCACCTGTTCGGGGCCCGGCTGCGGGTCCGACCGATCGGCGATGGTTAGACCTTCCAAGCCGGTTCTGTTCCGCAGTTCTATAACTTTCATAAGTCTGTTGCTTTGGTTGTGCTGTGGGTTGGTTGCTTCCAGGCGTCTCGCCACATGTCGGGATGCCAGCGGCCTTCGTCCATTTCGATGATGTCAAAATCGGTGACCACGCTGCCATCGTCCTTGAATCCGAATTGCTTGATCATGTCCGGGATGAAGCCGTCGGTCTCGTCGTCGCGCCAGCCGCGCTTGCTCATGAAACTGTTGTAGATCAGCACTTCCTCGTCCGTCAGACGTCTGCCGTTGTCCAGACACCAGTCAAGCGCTTCCCCGTCGGTTTTGCCGGCGAGCACCTGCGCTTTGACGTCTTCGTATCGAACCGACAAATACCGGCATGTGCGCCCGTCGAATCCCTGGCCAAGCCATTGATGATAGTCCTTCGGGAGCTTGCCTTCGGCATGCAGGCGAATCTTGGAGCACATCCTGGCGAAATAGAACAAGCCGTTGGTTTTTGCATAACAACTTTTGATTCCTTCGATTTTCATATGCTGTGTTAGTATTTGTTAATTTTCGTGTTGATGGAGCCGTGAAATTCCTAACATGGGATAATCGGTATAGCCCTTCGATCCCGATCCGTAAAAGGTGGATGGATCGGGTTCATTGAGGGGCGCGTTGCGGAGAAATCGTTCGGGCAGATCGGGGTTCGCAATGAAAGGCACGCCGAACGCAACGGCGTCCGCCTCGCCCGCCGCAAGCGCCTGCTCCGCGCTCTCCTTGGTGAATTTTTCATTTGCAATGAACGGACCGCCAAACGCCGCCTTCAATTGCGGCCCGATCCGGTTCTCCCCGGTCGATTCACGAACGCAGAGAAAAGCGATTTTGCGCCTTCCGAGTTCGCGGGCGACGTAACCAAAGGTCTCCAGCGGGTTGGCGTCGCCAATGTCATGGAAATCTCCTCGCGGGGAAAGGTGCATGCCGACCCGCGCCGCGCCCCAGACTGAAATGACCGCGTCGGTGACTTCCAGCATGAGGCGGGCGCGGTTCTCGACGGAACCGCCATATTCATCGGTGCGCCGATTGGTTTTGTCCTGCAGGAACTGGTCGAGGAGATAGCCGTTGGCCCCGTGGATTTCCACGCCGTCGAACCCGGCAGTCTGGGCGTTCTCCGCACCCTTGCGATATTGCCCGATGATGCCGGGAATTTCCGCAGTCTCCAGCGCGCGGGGAGTCACGAACGGTTTCAACGGACGCACGAGGCTGACATGCCCCGCCGCCGCAATCGCGCTCGGCGCGACCGGCAGCGCGCCATCGAGAAACATCGGATCGGAAATCCGCCCGACATGCCAGAGTTGAAGCAGGATGCGCCCGCCGGATTCATGCACCGCATGGGTGACAAGCTGCCAGCCCTTCACCTGCTCCGCCGACCAGATGCCGGGGGTGTCCGCGTAGCCCACTCCCATGGGCGAAACGGAGGTCGCCTCGCTCAGAATGAACCCCGCCGAGGCGCGTTGCGCGTAGTATTCCGCCATGAGCGGGTTCGGCACCCTCGCGGCGCCGGCCCGGCTGCGTGTCAGCGGCGCCATGATGACGCGGTTTGGCAGTTGCAAATCCCCGATTCGGACGGGATCAAAGAGTGCGGGATAAGTCATGATTGTTTTCATTGGTGTTGATTAGACCGGTCGTATAGTCGAACGGAAAGTCATGGGAATGGGGATCAGCGCGGAGCCAGTTCGGTTTTGAGGTGGTCGATCGCCTGGCGCAACGGCGCGGTGCTGCGCTGCGTCGCGGCCCGCTGGGTCGCGCCGGTCCAGAGATCCTGAATCACGGCGGCCATGACCGGAGGATTTATACGGCTGGAAATCTTTTTTTTCGCGATCCCCTCGCGCAGCAGTTTCTCCAGAATACCGGTCCACTGCCGGTTCCCCTCGGCCAGCACTTCCCTCATCGGTTCGCTGAAGTCCGCCACTTCGGAGGTCAGCTTGACGATCAGGCACGGGCATTTCCCCTGTGATTCCTGGCATTTTGCAACGCTGTTTTCCAGAAAGGTGAGCAGGCGCTGGAGTGGATTTGCCTCGGTCGAGTCGGAGAGCAACATTTGTGTTTTGTAAGCGGTGGCGTTGGCCACGTAATGTTTCAGCATCTCCACGCCAAATTGTTCTTTCGACTCGAAGTAGTGATAAAAAGATCCCTTCGGCACCTTGACGGCGGCAAGGATCTCGTTCAGCCCGACCGAATGGAAGCTCTTGTCGAGCATCAGGGTCTCGGCGGCGTCCAGAATGCGTTCCTTCGTGGTGAAGTCGGTCATGTATCGGCATTAGATTAGACCAGTCGTCTACTATGTCAAATTCTTTTTTGTTCCGCGCAAGGGATTCTCGGGAACCCGACGCTGGTTTTCACAAACTCATCATGGTGCTGCGCTGTTTGAGCATGTCAACAACCATCACAGGTTCAACGTCTGGAACCCGTGGATGAAGCTCGATCCCACCGTGAAGAACACTTGCTCTGGACCGGATGATCGCTGTTATTCCCCTCGCGATGCCGAAGGAGGAGATTCGGAACGTCATGGCCAAGTGGAGGGCTCTCAAACAGAAGATGTTTGACGCCAAGTCCAGCAAAAATGACGCTTAACCCAATACAACACCCAATCCGATACCCGCACATGACCAATCCGGCAAAGAACACAATCTGTCTATGGTTCGATCACGACGCCGAAACTGCGGCGCGTTTTTACGCCGAGACTTTTCCCGATTCCTCCGTCGGAGCGGTGCATCGGGCGCCGGGTGACAATCCCTCCTGCAAGGAAGGCGAAGTGTTGACCGTCGAGTTTACCGTGATGGGAATTCCCTGCATCGGACTCAACGGCGGGCCCGGTGTCGAGCACAACTGGGCGTTTTCGTTTCAGGTCGCGACCGAGAACCAAGCTGAGACGGATCGCTACTGGAACGCAATTGTCGGCAACGGCGGCGCGGAGAGCCAGTGTGGCTGGTGCAAGGACAAGTGGGGGCTGAATTGGCAGATCACGCCGACCGCCCTGACGAAAGCGTTCACCGGCCCGGACCGTGCTGCCGCCAAACGGGCATTTGACGCGATGATGACAATGAGAAAAATCGACGTTGCTGCCATTGAGGCGGCGGTACGCGGCTAACTTTGCAATTTTCCCATCCAAACTTATTCTCACGGACACGAGGGCCTGCCCGCGGCGTGGGGTGAGTTCATGGCTTGGATCAAAGCTCAAGCCCGCTCAGGACCTCTATGAAAGCTACATCGCCGGGCCGGAGAGTGGCGCAGATTCGTCCACTTGGCGCACCGAGTTTATTCGCCCGCTCCTTGGTTATCTTCGCACGCCGCTTGTCGGTGCGCAGATCAGGGATCAGGCACTCGCGCGTGGCATATGTGGCCTCGCGCGGCAGGATCACTTTGGCGGCGGCGGGGTTTTCGAGCAGGTGGACCACCGAAGAGGTGCCCGGTATCAGTAGGATGTTTGGCGCACGTTGGAGAAGCCAGGCCCTTCTTTTGCAGGTCGGCCAGCGCGCGAAAAGGTTCAGCGATGGATGAATCGGTTGGAGCGAAAAAACCGCCAACGCGCAGATTCACGATTTGAAGCTCATGCTGTTCAGGGAAACCGCCGCGGCGATCTGGCCGTGCGGCACCATTTCCTGGATTTGCGACTGCCACGCCGGGAGGTTCAGGGCGTTGAAAAATCCCAGGCAGAAAGTCAGCGCCAAAAGAGCCGGTGGCGAAATGTGTCCGCTGACCGTGAAGATGCCGAGTGCGGCGGCGGCGGCCATCATGCCCAGTTGGGTGACGACCAGAATGCGCCGCCGCTCGACCATGTCGGCGAGGACGCCGCCCCCGATTCCCGCGAAAAACACCGGCAAAAAAAACACCGGCCGGCACCAGCCCCACCAGGAGGGGGGAGGAGGTCATCGACGTCATCAGCCAGGCCGCTCCCACGCTGTGCATGAAGGTCCCGATATTCGAAAAAACGGTGGCGATCCAGAGAGCCCGGAACACCGGGTTGGCGAGGGGTTCGGCCAGGGTTTTGAAATGCCACGCCTTCACCAGAAAAAACTGATGGCGAGCACGACGAACACCACCCCGCTGATCAACGCATACACCCGGTTCTTTTCCAAAAGGTATCCCGCCCCGGCGAGGAGAACACGGGCGGGGGGATTGAGAAGCAGGAGAAAAATGCCGATCATGGCGATGCTCCGGCGTTCACCGATGGCGCGAAAATCGAAGGCCCTCCGGACCATGTCGATGGGGTCGCTGAAGTATTTCGGCTCTCCGGAGAAGAGGTGGTCTCCGGGGCTCTGCCCCGCATGGGCGGAAAGATACCAGACGAGACCCACGGCAATGAGGGAAGCGGAGATCATGGTGCCGACGATCATGACGCGGGCGAGGAGGGAGGAGAGCCTGTTCAATGGAGTCCTTTCAGGATCATTTGCACCGCGATGATGGAGACCGCTGTCAGGAAAATCACGCGGAGGACCCTGACGGGAGCGACCGCAAGAAGTTTGGCTCCCACAAAGGCCCCGGCGAGCACGCCCAAGGCCACGGGCGAGACCAGCGCGGGATCGAGGTAGCCTTTTTTCAAATAGATCCCCACGCTCGCCGCGGCGGTGACCCCGATCATGAAGTTGCTCGTGGCGGTCGTCACCTTGAACGGGATCCTCATGATCTGATCCATGGCCAGCACCTTGAATGCTCCCGATCCGATGCCCAGCAACCCGGAGAGAACGCCCGCGACCCACATGACACAGAATCCCGGAACGAGTCCGGCCACCCCATAGGGCGATTTGGTCCCGTCCTGTTCCGGCAGTTCGTCCGGCAGGTCGAGCTTGAGGGCGAGGGGATCCGAGTCTTCGGGCAGGAGCCGGGATTCGGGCTTTTTTCTCAGGGAAAGGAACACGGTGGCCAACAACGACACGCCAAAAACGATGGCCAGCACGGATTGGTCCAGCACCGTGGCCAGGAGGGCGCCGCAGATCGCGCCGATCGTCGTGGCGATGCAGAGGAACAGCCCGATGCGCATGTTGGAAATGCCGTCGCGGAGGTAAGCGGCGGCGGCTCCGGAAGAAGTGGCAATCACCGAGCAAAGCGCGGCTCCCATGGCGTAGCGGAGATCGATGCCAAAAAGAAGAACCAGCAGGGGGGTGACGATAATCCCCCCTCCGAGCCCGATCAAGGCCCCCAGGAGGCCTGCCACGAAGGAGGCGGCGCCGACCGCGATATCGAAAAATGGCTCCGTCATCACCCCATGTCCTTACCTTGCGGACCGGCGGTGGATCCAGATGCTTTGCAGGAGGCCGAAACCGAACAGCGTGATCATCACGAACGATCCGCCATAGCTGATCAACGGCAGGGGAAGTCCGGTGATCGGCGTGACCGAGATCGTCATGCCAATGTTCATGAACGTGTGGGTGAAGATCAACATGACAAATCCCACCGCCAGCAACCGGCCCAGTTCATCCTCCGCCTCCATGGCAATCTGCAGGATCAGAACGCAAAGCAGCGTGAAGGCCCCGATGAGCGCGACTCCCCCGACGAAGCCGTGTTGTTCGCCCAGGACCGAAAAGATGAAGTCGTTGTGAACGATGGTCGAGGGGAGGAAGCCGAGTTCCAGCTGGGTGTTCTGGGCCTTGAAGCCTTTTCCGGAAAACCCTCCCGAGCCGATGGCGATCAGCGATTGCGTGATGTTCCATCCGTTGCCCTGGGGGTCGGCTTCGGGATGCAGGAACGTCGTGATGCGGGAATATTGGTAGGGTTTGAGCCCGAACTGGACAACAACCGGAATCATGGCGATCCCCACGATCAGCATGGAAATGAGCCACCTCTTCGGGATGCCGCCGACGAACATCATCGCCAGCAGCACCGGCACCCAGACAATGCACGATCCGAGGTCCGGCTGGATCAGGATCAGGATCCACGGCGCGCCGACGATGGCCCCGCAGCACAGGATCCTCAGGACCGGCGGCATGTTGCGGTAGTTTTGCAGGAAAATCGCCAGGGTCAGGATGCCGGCCAGGATGGCCAGCTGGGAAGGCTGGAAGTTCATCGGGCCAAGGTTCAGCCAGCTCCGGGCCCCATAGCGCTTCTCGCCGAACAACATCGTGGCGACAAGAAAAACGATGCTGAGCACGTAGATCGGGATGGCCCCGTATCTCACCCAGCGGTAGTCCACGAGCGACACCACGAAAAACATCGGAAGGCAGATCAGAATCCAGATCATTTGGGAGGACCAGAAATTGGTCTCCCGCATCCAGGTCGCGCTGTAGATCGCATAGACGCCATACGCGAGGAGCGCCATCATCAGCGCGAACAGGATCCAGTGGATCCGCAGGAAATTTCGAAGAATCGGGTGCATCAGGCGAGTTGTGGGATCGCGGCCAGGAGGGACTTGGTGTAATCGGCCTGCGGGTCGTTGTAAATCGCATCCGCCGGCGCGGACTCGACAATCTTCCCGTGATGCATGACGAGCACATGGTCGCTGATGTGCTCGACCACGGCGAGGTCGTGGGCGATGAACAGGTAGGCGATCCCGAATTGCTCCTGAAGATCCTGGAGCAGATTGACGATCTGGGCCTGCACGCTGACATCGAGGGCGCTCACCGGCTCGTCGCAGACAATGAAACGGGGTTCGACCGCAAGCGCCCGGGCGATGCCGATTCTCTGGCGCTGGCCGCCGCTGAATTCATGGGGATAGCGTTTCATCATTTCCGGCTGGAGTCCCACCAGGCGGAGAAGCTCCGCCACGCGGTCCCGGCGTTCGGCGCGCGACTTTTGCGGGAAGTGGATTTCCAAAGCCTCGGACACGATCTCGGCGATGCTGAAACGGGGGTTCAACGAGCCGAACGGATCCTGGAAAATCATCTGCATCTCCCGCCGGAACGGACGGAATTCCTTTTCCGGGAGCGGGAGAATTTCGCGGCCGCTGAAAACCACGCTTCCGGACGTGGCCGGGATCAGCTTGAGGAGGGTTCTCCCGACGGTCGTTTTTCCGCTGCCGCTCTCGCCGACGAGACCGACCGTCTGCCCCGGCCCGACGGAAAAACTGACATCGTCAACGGCCTTGATGTTTCCCGTCTGCCGGCGAAGCAATCCGCCATGCACGGGAAACCAAGTCTTGAGGTTGTTGACTTCGAGGAGCGGCATGGAGAACCACTACCCCGTGCGAGGAGTGTTGTCACCCGTCATCATGCCGCGTTTGCGAGATGGGAAATCAACCCTTCTTGAGAAGAGGAAGCCCGGTGCGCTCGTTCTCGGAGACCACGTAACCGGACGGAAGCGCATCGATGGCAGCCTCCCCGGCCACGCCGGCGAAGTAATATAGGGTCACTTCCCTGCCGCCTTTGAGCTGCTGGAGCCGGCGATGAAGGAAATAGGTTTTACCGGATTTCTTGCTTTGGACGCTGAAGGCCATGGCTTTGGGTTTCTGTCGAGGGCTGTTTCTTTTGGGGTGGAAAACTATTTGACCAGGCCCGCGCCGAGGAGGGTCTTGTAAGCGCCATTTTTGGAGAGGGTCTTGAACGCCCTCGCGGTGGCCTTGACGGTGACGAACTTTTTCAGTTCGGGCACCCAGACGCGCTTGGTCTTCAAATTCGGCTGGAAGAGGCGCGGTGTGACGGCTGTGACGTGCATGCCGATGCCGCCTTTTTTCTTTGCCAAACCGCGGCGATGGATTTTGGATCCCCGGACGGGTTTGGCCCCTGTGATGCTGCACTTTCTGGACATAATGAGAGTTGGAGAAAGTAACGGATGCTCCGGTTGAGTCAAGCCTTTGATTCGGGCCCCGCAAAATCGGGCGCGAAAGTCCCCCTGGCTTGGGTGATCATCCCCCCGGCGCGGAAAGAATCGGCGGCCAGCCGGATCCATCTGGAGGGGGGATGAAAAGAAAGGTTTGAAATCCGAGGGCCTGTGCGGGCCGGATGTCATTGTCCTCGCGATCTCCGATGACCAAGGCTTCCTCCGGCGCGATTCCCAAACCGGCAAGCCGTGTCGCAAGAAGCCGGAAGACATGGGGGTCCGGTTTGCTGAACCCGTTTTCGAAGGACCAGAAAACCAGCCGGCTGTCGAAGAGGCCGGGATCGAGGCCCCCGGATTCGAGTGCCTCCCGAAGCTCGCGCAGCGTGTAGGCCTGGGCATTGGAAGCGATCCCGCAGGCGATCCCCGCCTCGCGACACCGGCGCAGAATCCCGGTTGCGCCCAGCATCGGGCCAACCGAACGCCCGAGGGTGGCATGATGGAACAAAAAGTCCGAAAGCGCCGGGGGATCGAGTCTGCGGGCCGGCTCGAAGGCCCTCCTGAAAACCGACGGCCAGTCCACTTCCGGAAACGGAATTCCCGCCTGCCGCGCGCGGGCGTGGTCACCGGCCACGATGCCCCGGCAGGCGGCGGAGACCTCGCCGAGCGAGCGGCCCGGCGGCTCGCCGAAAGTTCTCCGGCACAGATCCTCCCACCGCCGGTCCGCATGGGGGGGCGGCTCGCGCACGTCGAGCAGCGTGCGGTAAACGTCGAACAAAACGGCGCGCGGGAGCAGTTTCATGCCTGCATCAACAGCGGGTAGAGGAACTCCGGTTTCAAACGTTCCACGATGAAGGCCTCCTGCGCGCGGACCGCCTCGCGGTCCGCCAACCGTGCTTCCGGCATGGCCCGAACCGCTTCCAGGAGTCGCGCGGCGCAGGCGGCGGGTGAAATGAGGCGTTCCGTTTCCACCGGCCATTCCACCGCCTGCATCAACGAGCCGGCAATCGCCTTGAGGCCTGGGTTGCATGGGGCTGCGGCGTTCCAACTTTCGGCGGGTGGAAGGGAGAGGATTTCCAATTGCGCCGCGAGAGTGAGCCGGCTGAAAGGGAGGGGAGCCCTGGTCCCGGCGCCCAAGAGCAGCGGGATTCCGGCAAGATGCCGGCACGACTGCGGAAGGGACCGCTTCCAGCTCCCATAGACATGTTCCTGGCGTTTGCGCTCGGCCGCATAATCGAACATTTCCGGCGGGACAAGCACCTCGTCGTAGATTCCCGGAAAACGGAAACCCAAGCGCAAAAGATCGGGCTCCACATTTTTCAGGCGCCGCGCGAGCAGGGGGAGACCGAGTGCCGCCGCTTCCAGGAAAGGCAGGCCGAAACCCTCCTGGATCGATGTCAGAAGGACATTCTCCGAGGCGCTCATGAGCGCCGGCACGGACGGGGAGCACCCGTCGCGCCCGGAGAGGATCCGGAACCGGACCGGCCAATTTTCCCGTTTGGCGGCTTCTTCGATCCGTCGCGCGTAAACGGACTCCTCCGGCGAACTCACGCCGGCTGTTGTCACCAGAACGGCTTCCGGCCGCAGCCACCGGGTCAGCAAGACCGCCTCGCCAAGATTCTTCCTCCTCAGAAAGCGGGTGGGGAAAATCCATACGGGACCGCGATGCCCGAGTTCGCGGCGCAGCCACTCCCCGGCCTTCCGGATCTCTCCGGAAGACGGACGTTCTCCCCGGCTGACCGGATTCGGCAGCCAGGCGGTGCGGCCCGGCATATGGCCGCCGAGCACCGACCCATCCGCCGAGTTGATGGCGGCATGCGCGACCCGCCCGCCGGCGGCGAAGACCGCGCGCGCGACCTTCTTGAGCGACCCGAAGCCGTTTGCCCGCAGGACAGGCCACCGCGCCCAGCGGTTGTCGAACCAGAAATCGTGGTGCTGGCTCAGGAGCGGCATGCCTGTCTTGGCGGAGTGACGGGCCAGTTCATCCGCCAGAAGGATGTTTCTGCCGAGTCCGAGGTTGTGGGCCCAGAGAAGCGTCTCCCGGCCGGAATACCGGGTCAGGAAGGCTCCGATATCCCGCCTCATGCGAGCCGAATCTCCGGCTTTCGCGGAGAGGTAATCGAGAACGGGCTCGGTGCAGATGCTGAAACGGACTCCCTTCACCGACGATTGGACCTGATCCGCCCAGGCGCGATCGGGGGGCTCTCCGGAGGCCAGGGTGATCGCGTCGAACGCCCCGGATGCCGCGAGCGCCGGGAGGGACATCTCGATCACCCGTCTGACTCCGCCCGGACGCAGATGGTAGTGCAGAATCAACAGATTTTTCGGGATAGTCGCTCGGTCCTGCATCCGGATTTCAATGTCTAACATGAAATCGGGGATTGCTCAATCGCGGCGGGTGGGAAACATTTCCTGCATGTCGGATTTTTTTCAGGATGGCGCGATGGCCACGCTTCACCGGCTTGGCCAACCCGATGTGGAACGTCTGGAGCGGGAGCTGCTGGAATTTTCCGCCGAAACGCCGATCTCGCTCGTCCTGCCCTGCCACGTCAAGGAACTCGGGACGTCCGCCTTGCGCGGGATCATCCACGAGCTCAAGCATGTCCGCTATCTCAAGCAGATCGTGGTGGGCATCGACGGGGCGAACCCCAAATCCTGGGCGCAGGCCAAGAAGCTCTTCCGCCAGCTTCCGCAAAAGCCGGCGCTCCTCTGGAATGACGGGCCCCGCATGAAACAATTGATCGAGCGGCTGACCGCCTCGGATCTCGATCCGGGGCCCACCGGCAAGGGCCGCAACCTTTGGCTTTGCTTCGGTTACGTGCTGGCAAGCGCGCAGGCGCGGATGGTGGCCCTCCACGATTGCGACATTCTCACCTACAGCCGGGAGATGCTCGCGCGCCTGTGTTATCCGGTCGCCCATCCGCACATGGGCTTCGATTTCTGCAAAGGCTACAGCGCGCGGTTCACCGACAAATTGAACGGCCGCGTGATGCGCCTGCTTTTCACCCCGCTCATCCGTTCGTTGCAGGCCATTCTCGGCGACCACCCCTTTTTGAGTTATCTGGATACTTTCCGGTACCCCCTCAGCGGAGAAGCCAGCCTCGACCTCGACATCATCCGCCGCGCCCGAGTGCCCTCCGATTGGGGCGTCGAGGCGGGAACCCTCGCGGAGGTGTTCCGGGTTTCCTCGCCGAAGAGCATCTGCCAGGTGGACATGGCGGAATGCTACGACCACAAACACCAGGATCTCTCGTCGCGCGACCCGGCCAAAGGCCTCAACAAAATGGCGGGCGACATCGTCAAATGCCTTTTCCGCACACTCGCGGGGCACGGGGTCAAACTCGACCGCGGGATTTTCGACACGCTTCTCACCACCTACGTGAGAAAGGCCGAGGACACGATGCGGTTCTATGCGGCTGACGCGGAAATCAACGGGTTGAAATACGACCGCCATGAAGAGGAGCTCGCGGCGACGACCTTCGTGCATTCGATCCGCGCTGCCGTTCATGAATATCTCGTCGATCCGCTCGGCGACCCCATGATCCCCAACTGGAACCGCGTCGAGGCCGCCCTGCCGGATTTCCTCCCGGCCCTCCGCGCCGCCGTCCATTCCGACAACCGGAGGTGATTTCCGGATTTGGCGCGGCGATTCCGGTATGGGTTTGACCGTGCCCGTGGGAATCGTGTGGGCAAGTCGGGCATGGTTCCGTTTGATCTGGTGCCAGGGGTACAGGCAGATCTTTGGCGATTCCCCGGGGCGCTGACCCCGGCCCGCGCACGGATCTCAGACCACGAGCCTGAGCATCGGGGATTCCTCGTCCACCCGGGCGCACTGGATCCGGACTGCCGGACGGCCCCGGAGGCGCGAACCGACGGCATGCACCGCCAGCTCGGGCGAATTGCAGTCCCGGCTCAGGTGCGCGAGAAGCACATGGCGGAGGGCGTCGGTGGCCACCTCGGCCACCACCTCCGCGGCAGCGGAGTTGGAAAGATGGCCGTGGCGGGAGAGAATCCTCTGTTTGACCGACCACGGACGCCTGGCGTCATTTTGCAGCAGCGATTCGTCGTGGTTTGTCTCGATGAGGAGGGCGTGGACTCCCCGCACCGATTCCACGACCTGGCGGGTGGCGCAGCCGAGATCGGTGAGCACCGCAAAGCCGGTTCCATTGGAACGCAGGACGAACCCGACCGGATCGGCGGCATCGTGCGGAACGGAGAAGGGAAGAACTTCGATGCTTTCCAGCGCAAACGCCGACCCGCTCGAAAACAAATTCCAGCGCGCCCCGATCCCCGTCCGTTTGAGATGATCGGCGGTGAGAGGGGTGGCAAATACCGGGACATGGTGTTTGTCCACGAAGACCTTCAGCCCCCTGGTGTGGTCGCCGTGCTCGTGGGTGAGGAGGATGCCGGAAAGCGACCCGGGATCGACCCCGCAAGCCAGCAGACAGGTGGCAAGCCGCCGGGCGCTCAGGCCCGCGTCCACAAGCAGGGAACAATCCCCGGAACGCACCAACAGGGCATTCCCGGAACTCCCGCTGGCCAGCACAGTCACCTCAAGCATGGCGGTGATTAGATCAGCGCGCGCGACACGCTGCCAGCCGGAAAACGCTTCGCTTTCCACAATCTCCAGGACGCTCCATCCCCTTCGGCGCGATCCGGAGGACGCCGCGTCGTCGGCGCCCATTTGTCTTCTCGCAAAATCGTGGAATGAGGTCCGCTCACCTGACCTTCGCGCGGCTGCACGGTGGTCCAGAAACCTTTTTCGGAGGTCGCTCACCGCAGTTCTCGGTAGGCTCAAGAATAGACATCACGACTTTTCCGCTTGCCTCGTTCGAACTCGCCGACTCTGGCGACCAAAGCATTGCGCAATCTGAACCACCCCTCTGTGATTTATCCGGGCTAGGCAAATAGCAGGGGAGGGAGGGGCTAAAAACGCCCAGGCGCGAAGCGCTTATCCGAAGCTCAAGTTCGCGCAATTCGCCTCGGCCGCCGGGCTCCTGTACGCCACCTGCTCCTCGGTGCTTCCGCCGGCGATGGGGCGCCTTCTCGATGCCAGCGGGATCGCGAGCGCAAGGAGGACGGGAAGGAGGAGGTGTGGTTTCATGGCTTTTTCCTGTTTGTCGTTAAAACAACTCCTGTTGTCCCGGAGCACCAAGCTTTTTCGCCTCGGTTTCGATTTCCTGGAGGAGGCCCTTGAATTCGCAGTCGCGGAGGGCCCGGATCAATTCCGGATACCTGGGGCGGATGCGGAATGCGGACCAGGGGAACGGCAGGGGAAGGTCTTCATCGAGGCGGACCATTTCGCGGTTGGCGACGATCAGTTCGCGCGAGGCGAGAAGTTTTTCCCGCAGCTTGGGGTTCGCGACCGCCGCCGGGTCGCCCAGCAGGTTTTCGATCGACCCATGCGCGGAGATCAACGCGACTGCGGTTTTGGCCCCGATGCCGGGGACGCCGGGAATGTTGTCCGAGCTGTCGCCCGTGAGAGCCAGCACGTCCGCGATTTGCGAAGGTGACACCCCCCATTTCGCCCGGACCTCGGGAACGCCGAGGAGGCAGAACCCCTCCGCGCCGGTGTCGGTTTTTGCGGTGGAGTAGATCCGGATCTTTTCGCAGGTGAGCTGGAGGATGTCTTTGTCATTCGTGGCAATGACGACATCCACGCCCTCCGCCGAAGCCGCCCGGGCGTAGGTGGCAATGAGGTCGTCGGCCTCGGTCTTCTCCGCGCTCACGCTGGCCGGCCCGAAGAGGGCGATGTTTTCCTGCAGCCATTCCTCCTGCGGGCGGAGATCGGCCGGCATCTCCGTCCTGTTTTGTTTGTATTCCGGCTGGAGGGTGGTCCGCCGGGCGGGGACCCCGCTGTCCCAGATGACGGCGGCCAGGTCGGGCTTCAGATCCGCCAGCATTTTCCGGAGGGCCTTGGCGTAGCCGTAGATGGCATTGGTCGGCTCACCGCGCGAGTTCCGCAGTCCGCGGATCGCATAAAACGAGCGGTAGAGGTAGTAATGTCCGTCAACCAAAAGCAGTCGCATGATGGAAAAACCATGCCTTCTTGCCGGGGCGGAACCAAGCGGAATCCTTCGGGGCGCTTGACGCCGGGGGATGAACTCCCTTAATTATCACCCCTCCTGATGAGATCCTGTTTTTTCATGTGCTGCGCGACCGTTTTTCTGTCGGTCGTGGCGCCGGTTTTCGGGCAGGACCCGAGCCAGCAAGGCAGAACCACGCCGGTGGCAGGCGTCAAGGTTTCCCCCGACGATCAGGCGAACTTCGATCTGGCGAGCAGCTACGACGAAGCCGGGGCCACCCAGCAGGCGATCGCGGCCTACAGGCAGTTCATGAAAGCGGCGCCCGCGTCGCCGCTCGCTTCCAAGGCCCAATACCGGATCGCGGAACTCTATGAGGCCGCGGACGATTACAGCAAGGCGTTCGACGCGTATCAAACGCTGATCTCCCGCTATCCCGACACGCCGGAATTCGAGAAGGCGGTGACCAGGCAGGTCCTGATCGCGAACGCGTTCCTCGCCGGACGGAAATTGAAGTTTTTGGGGATGGAGATCGTCCCGTCCACCGACCGGGCCGAGCAGATGTTCGCCTCGATCATCAAGAATGCGCCATTCAGCAAAAACGCGCCGATCGCGCAGTTCAACCTCGGCCTGACCTATGAAAAGCAGGGCAAGCTGAAGGAGGCGGCGGGGGCGTATCAGACGATCCTCGACAAGTATCCGGCCAGCTCCATCGCCGACGATGCCCTCTACCAGATCGGTTACATCTACATGCAGGTGGGAAGAAGCGGAAAATCCCAGGATCTGTCCTCGCTGGTCGTCGCCAAAAACACCTTCGAGGATTTCCTGCTCCAGTATCCGAACAGCGAGAAGGCGGCGCAGGCGAGGGAGAATCTGGTTTCCATCGGCGGCAAGGAATCCGGCGACCTGCTCGCGATCGCCCAGTTTTACGACCGTTACAAAAACTACCGGTCCGCGGCGATCTACTACAACGACGTGATCCGCCGCCAGCCCGGGACGAAGCAGGCCGAGTTTGCCCGCAACCGGATCGAGACGCTTCGCAGCGATGTGGGCGACGATGCCTTGAGGACAGGGCCGGAGCGCGCGGAGACGGGCGAGAAAGCCGCCCTGCGCCGACGCCTGCAAGCCCAGGTGGAAACCTCGGCCCTGTCGGATTTCAACGGCCCGCCGCGCCGGGATGTGGTGCCGGACGAGCTGCCCATCGTCAGCAAACCCAAACTCCGCACGGATATGCGGGATGTGCGTCCGCTTCCCTCGATCGAACCCGCCCTTCCCACCCAATGAAGTCGCCCGCCATTCTTGTCCTCGTCGTTTCAGTCCTCCTCACGGGCTGCGGGTATAAGCTCGGGGAGATCCGCCCCACGCCGATGCGCGCCGTGAGGACGCTGGCCGTCCCGACTTTCAAGAACAGAACCTTCGAGCCGCGGATCGAAGTCCTTTTTGCCGACACATTGGTGAAACGCCTGCAGCAGGACGGCACTTACGAGGTTGTCGCCGACGACAAGGCGGACGCCATCCTGTATTGCACCATCGACAAGATCGAGCGGCGCGCGCTTCGGTCCGTCCAGAACAACGTTCTTGCGACCAGCGAATTCGGGCTCCGGGTGTTTGTCAAATACGAGGTGCAGGACCGGGTGACGGGAGCGATCCTGATGAAGGGCAACCTCCAGGGGAACACCACGTTCTTCAGTGGAAACGATCTCCAGACGATCGAGCGGCAGGCCATTTCCGACGCGGCTTCCGACCTTGCCAACAATATCATGGCGGAGGTCAGCGAGGGCTGGTAACGGGATCCTCCCGTGTTGAGCGTCGTCCCCACCCCCATCGGAAACCGGCAGGATATCACCCTCCGGGCGATCGAAGTTTTGCGGGGCGCGGACCTGGTCGCCGCCGAGGACACGAGGCACAGCGGCATGCTCCTTCAACATCTGGGCATCAAGAAACCGTTCGTGAGCCTCCACGAACACAATGAAGCCTCGCGCTCGGCCGAACTCGTGGACCGGATGGCCGGGGGCGCGCATGTCGCCCTGATCACCGATGCGGGGATGCCCGGCATTTCGGATCCCGGCCACCGCTTGATCCGCTCCTGCATCGGGCGCGGCATCCCGCTGACCGTTCTGCCAGGCCCTTCGGCGGTTCTCACGGCCCTGGTGGGCTCGGGGTTCCCCGCCGACCGGTTCTATTTTGGGGGGTTCCTGCCGGTGAAAAGCGGGCGCCGCGCCGCCGAGATCGCCCGGGCGGCGGAACGCCGGGAAACCAGCATCTATTTCGAGTCCCCGCACCGGATTGTGCGGACGCTCGAAGCGCTCCGGGAATCGTGCCCCTGCCGTCTGGTTTGTGTGGCGAGGGAACTGACCAAGGCCTTCGAGGATTTTCGGCGGGGAACTCCGGAGACCCTGCTCGGGCACTTTCAGGATCACCCGCCCAAAGGCGAGATCACTCTCCTTGTGGCCGCGACGGACAAAGGCGCGCCTGTTCTCGCCGGTGATGAATAGGCTCTCTCCGGAGGGACGGTGGTTGAGGCTGGGCCTGGCGTTCGCCACCCTCCTCATGATGCTCGGCCTGGCGCTGGCGCGTTCGGGATGCCGGCCACCCCTTTTCCCATGCGGATTTCATGCCGTCAGCGGCCTGCCCTGCCTCTTTTGCGGGGGCACCCGTGCCGTCTCCGCGGTCCTGCACGGGAACCTGCCCATGGCCTTCTATCTCAATGCCCTCGCTTTTCCCGTGCTCGCGCTGGTCGCCATGATCCTTGTCGGACTGCTCGTGGAGGCGGCAACCGGGCGTCCGATCGCCCCGTGGGAAACGTATTTCCGACGCCTGGGCCGTGTCGCTCCGGTTCTGATCCTGCCGGCCCTGGCATGGTGGATGTTCCATATCTACCTGGCGCTCACGACCCCGAAACCGGAACTCGTGGACTTCCGCAATCCGGTCGCGGCCAAGGCAAAAATGCTGGTGGAGCAAGCCGGGCGCTGACGTTTTTCTTTTGAGCAAATCGTGGAAAGCGTGATAGCTTTCGGCTATGAAGCATTGTGATCTCCAATGCGGTCCGCTTGCCTCCCGGAAGTTTTTCATCCGAAAAGGCCGTGGTTTTACCCTGATCGAATTGCTTCTCGTCATTGCCATCATCGGCATTTTGAGCGCGCTGATCATCACCACGGTTTCGAACGCCGCGCAGGACGCCCGCACCGTGGTGGCACGGCAGCAGCAGATCACCTTGCAGGATGCCCTGAATGCCTGGGTGGCCGCGAACTCCAGCGGGACGAACTCGCTTCAAAGCGCGCGGGTGGCCTACGGCAATGCCGGCACCGCGCTGGCCAAACTCGCCCTGCTCACCAGCTACTTGCATCCGGAAACTTACAGCCACCTGACCAGCTACTCGTCCGCGACCCAGATCAAGAGCGAGGCCATGACGAAGGCCGGGGTCTATCTTCAGTTTTCCTCGTGGGGCACGGCCGACTATCCCATCGTGGGGTGGTATACGAACCAATAAGACCAACGGATGTTTTCCCACACACACCCGCAGAACCAGAAAGCGATCATCATGGACCCTCTCCCAAATATCCGGCCCGCCGCAGGACTGCGCCGGGCGTTCTCGTTGGTCGAAGTCCTGGCGGCCATCACCATCATCGGCATCATCACCTTTCTCGCCGTGCCCAATATCGTGCGGGTGAAACAGGACGGCGAGGAGAACCTGGCCCGGGCGAGGGCGGAGACGCTGAACATGGCGATCGCCGCATACGTGCAGGCGGTCGGCACGAACACCGCCCAGGCCAATTGGTCGGGGGCCGGCAATGACAACGCGCGCTACCTCCTCATCTCGCCCTACATCGCTTTTGCCGAGACAAACCTCTCGCTTTTCACTCCCGGCGGATACACCAACACCCTTCCCTCCACGATCAGCCCGCTGACAACCAAGGTGCGTATCAGCGGCCCGGGCAACTCGAATATCGCCTACTGACAGGATGGCGGGCATGGACCACATGGACGGGGGCCCCCGGCACGGGCGGCTTTTCGGTCGCGCGACCGGCGGCCTGTCCCTGACCGAAGTGCTGGTCGTGGTCGCGTTCCTCGCGATCGTCGCCGGCATATCCATTCCGAGTATTTCGGGCCTCGTCTCCGGATCGAGCCACGAGACGGCGAAGCGGAATCTCCGCTATCTCAACGGTGCCGTGCTCGGCTTCAACCAATCCAACTGGGAACTCGTCCTGGCCGCATCGTCCGGAAGCGACGACGAGCAGAAAATTTTCGATTCGCTCCGGTACCGGGCACCCACGAATCCCGCCCCCGGTTCTCCCTACCTTCCCCCGACCGCCACATTCGTGGCCAGCAGCAGCACCTCCACCTATCGTGCCAGATGGAATGGAAGGATGTTTGAAATTGTCGTTCCGGGTGCCGATGGCGCAGGATTGGACCTGATGCACATCATGGGCAGTTCCGTTCAACCAAGCCCCGCCGGAACCCCGGTCCCCCCCGCATCATGACGCCGCAAGTCTGGCAGGAACTCTGCACCGTTCTCAAGGAAGGAAATATCGAGGCCGATTCGATGCCGGATGATGCGCTGGATCTTCACCAGCACCTGGCGCAAACCAACGAAATCGACCCGGAGGAAGCGCTCGAGTGGCTCGCAAGAAAATTTGGCGTTTTGCCTTTCGATCCAGTCCGGCCCAATTGCTCCACCCGCGCCGAGAACGCTTTTCGCCGCCTCGCGCCACAACCGGGCGACCCGGAAGTCGAGCGCTGGATTCCCTTCGGGACGCTCGGCCCGCTCATCATCTGCGCCCATTACAATCCGGCCTGCACGCAGCTTTGGGATATTCCGGTCGAGTTGATCATCCCGGTTCTGATCCCCCAATCCAAGTATGCGATCCTGCACCGGGATTTCGTGGGCCGGCTGGAGATCCAACCCCTGGAAGCCAGTTCGCCGCTGGTTTTTTCAAACCCGCTCCCCAAGGACAGCCGTCCGGAGTCGGCCCTGGCCTGGCTCCTGCAGGAATATCCGCTGGAGGAAGACATCCGATCCAAGCTGGAACGCGCGAAAGAGGGCCTCGCGGGAGTCACGGTGGACGGCCTGCACTCGATCAAGTCGCTTCCCAGCCATTACGGGCTCGCCTTGCGCACCCTCTCGACCGGAGAGCCCTGTTTCAATGCCGAGCATGCGCCTCCCCAGAATCTTTTTCCGGAATCGCTCCTGGAAAAGCACGCGGTGTATCCCATGCATTGCGGGGTCAAAACCGTCTTCCTCCTTTCCGCGGAGAAGGAAAATTTCGGCTTCGAGGATGAATGGCTATCCGGTGGAAACGACCCGCTGGTCTTCCGGACGATCCTGGCGGAAAAGGCGGCGATCCTCGCCGCGATCAACCGGGACCGGAGCCGCTCGGTGGCGACCAGCGCGGCGGCCAACGACCAGGAGCTCACGTATTCGGATGTCGCGAACATCGTCGACATCGATGTGCAGGAAATGCAGCGCACCAACCCCTCCAGCATCAATGCCACGCCGGAACAGGTCGTCCACTGGGTGCTCTACCGCTCGATCACAGGTCGCGCGAGCGATCTCCACGTCGAAAAGTATTTCAACACCGCGCGCTTCCGCGCCCGGATCGACGGGGAATTGAAGGTCGTCCATTCCTGCCCGGAAGAGCAGCTCGTCCGCTTCGTCAGCCTCATCAAAAACTATTCGAACATGAGCCAGCGCCGGCAGGATGCGCAGGACGGAAGGTTTTCGCTCACGCTCGGAAAACGGCGGGTGGATTGCCGGGTATCCGCCATCCCCTGCCGCAAGGACCTTCAGAAAATCACCATCCGCTTCTTGGACCGCCAGGACGGAGTCCGGAAATTAAGCGAGCTGAATCTTTCGCCGAGGCAAATTGGGACGCTCTCCGAGGCGATGGGACGGGACCAGGGGCTCATCCTGGTGACCGGGCCCACGGGCAGCGGAAAAACCTCCACTCTCTACGCCCTCCTCAACAGCATCAACGCCGACAACATCAACATCCAGACGATCGAGGACCCGATCGAATACGAGGTCGAGGGACTCAACCAGACGCAGACCGATCCGATCAACGGCATCGATTTTGCGGAGGGCCTGCGGCGGCTCATGCGCGCCGATCCGGATGTCATTCTCATCGGGGAGTGCCGTGACCAGGAGACCGCCAACTCGGCCGTCAACGCCGCGCTGACCGGGCACCTGGTCTTGACCACCCTGCACGCCAACGACTCGTTGCGGGCCGTCAGCCGCTTGATTTCCATGGGCATCCCGCCCTATTTGCTGGCCGACTCACTCGCCCTCTCGCAGGCCCAGCGACTCGTCAGGCGGCTCTGCACCTATTGCAAGCATCCCGTGCCGATCACACAGGAAGTCCGCACGGTTTTCGCGGTCAACCGGGTGGCCATTCCGCCGGAGTCCCATTTCATTTACGAGAAGCACGGATGTCCGGAATGCCATGAAGCCGGATACACGGGCCGCATGGCTCTCATGGAGATGTGCCCATCGGACAACGCCCTTGCGGACATGATCGCCCGGAATGCCCCCCAGAGCGAGATGCGCAAGCTGGCATTCAAAAAAGGCGTGCTGACCCTGTATCAGGAGGGGCTGCAGCAGGTGCTCAACGGAAACACCTCCCTCGAAGAAATCAGTTGCCTGAGCTACACTGCGGTCGATGCCGATTGGGACAAGGAAGTCGCGGATCCCGACGGCATTCCGCCAGTATAGCCGAGCGCGCCCAAGGCATTTTCATTTAAACAGAAGTTCCAAGCCCAGAACAAGCAGGAAGCCGCATAAACACTGGGTTTTACGGCGATTTTGAACTTCCTGCTACTGGCTACTCATCGGGTGGGCATGTAAAAGTTGGAGGATTTTTTCCTGCAGGGGCGTGGGCTCGGTGTCCTGCTGCCAGCCGGGGGCTCCGGGAAGTTTTGGCACGATGGTGTTGCGGGTGATGGTGGCGAGGTCTTTGAGCAAAGTCTGGAAGCTGTGGACGGGCAGGCCGTCG